>JAUPKT010000197.1 GCA_030837305.1 Thermodesulfobacteriota bacterium | reverse complement strand
CGAGGGTCGTATTGCTCACGAGTGATGATTCGCCCCTCGAAGGGATCCTAACTGAGATCTTGAAAAAAGGAAAAGCCCATGAAAATCAGGACGAAAGATGATTACCTGAAGAGCCTGAAAGAGCAGAAGCACGTCGTATATTACAATGGTCAGTTGGTGGAGGATGTTACCAGCCATCCCGCTTTCATGCCCCACATAAATGCTGCTGCCAAGACCTATGAAATGGCTCTTGCCCCCGAGTATGAGGACTTGGCTACTGTGGTGAGCCATCTCACGGGTGAGCGCATAAGCCGGTTTACCCACATTCACCAGAATGTGGACGATCTCATAAAGAAGGTGCAGTTATTGCGAGCCATTGCCCATGAGACGGGCAGTTGTTTTCAGCGGTGCGTGGGATGGGACGCACTCAACGCAACCTATATGACCACCTACGATATTGATGAGAAGTACGGAACACAGTATCACCCTCGATTTCTGGAATATCTCAAGATGATTCAAGCCACAAACAGGATGGTCGTGGGAGGAATGACGGATACCAAGGGGGATCGGTCAAAACCTCCCAGCCAACAAGTTGACCCGGATGTGTTCACCCGTGTGGCTGAGAGAAGAGAAGACGGAATCATAATCCGAGGGAACAAGGCCCATCAAACAGGGGCAGCCAACAGCCACGAAATTCTCATAATGCCGACCCAGGCCATGCGAGAAGCAGACAAAGACTATGCATTATGCTGCGCCATTCCTCTCAATTCCCCGGGAATCATCCAAATTTTCGGCAGACAGACCAATGATGAAAGAAAGTTTGGCGGTAGGCTGGACGCCGGCAACCCCGACTACGGACTTGTCGGCGGCGAGACGCTCATCATTTTTGACGACGTTTTTGTTCCCTGGGAAAGGGTTTTCATGTGTGGAGAGTACGATTTTGCAGGTATTTTGGTCGAGCGATTTGCCACGCTGCACAGACAGAACTATGGGGGATGCAAAGGCGGCGTGTCCGACGTGGTGATTGGAGCAACCGCACTGGCAGCCGAGATGCAGGGTTCAGGGGGCGCTTCCCACGTGAAGGATAAACTGGCCGAAATGATGCACCTCACTGAAACTATTTACTCCGGCTCAATATCATGCTCGGCCATGGGTAGCAAGACCTCCAGTGGTGCCTATTATCCTGATCCGCTCCTGGCAAATTGCACAAAACAGAACGTGACCCGCCATATCTACGAAATAGGAAGACTGGCGCACGACGTGGCCGGCGGCATCTTGGCAACCATGCCGTTCGAAGCCGACCTAAGGAATGAAAAGATCGGAAAATACATAGAAAAATATTTGGCAGGAGTCGAAGGCGTCTCGACCGAAAATCGTATGAAGATATTACGATTGATCGAAAATATGACCGGCGGTACCGCCCTGGTGGAATCCATGCATGGAGCAGGATCGCCCCAGACGCAAAAGGTCATGTACGGTCGCCTTGGCAAGCTGGACATGAAAAAGAGAATGGCCAAGAAACTCGCAGGAGTCAAAGAGGATGCGTCGAAACCCTGAGAAAATTTCCTCGGGATTCTGCCCCTGCTTCACTGAAACTTGAGATTCACAAGGAGGATTGATGGACTCACCGTCCAGTAAGCGTCCGTGGCTGTCTTCGTACCCCCACTGGGTTCCCCACGATCTCGATGCAGGTTCCAATACGGCTATACGGGACTTCCTCAACACCGCAGCTTCCAATCCCGACGAAATGGCAGTCTATTATTTTGACACCCCGATAACGTACCGGCAACTTGACCAGTGCTCCGACAGCCTTGCCGCTGCTTTTCATTCAATGGGCCTTCGGCAGGGCGATCGCATCATTGCAGACCTCCAAAACGTGCCACAATTCCTCATGGTGGTGTATGCGGCCTGGAAAATCGGTGTCATCGTGGTTCCCGTGAATCCCATGTACAAGGAAAAGGAGCTGTCCTATTTTGCAGTGGACTCGGGAGCCAGGCTGTTTGTTACCCTCGATGAAATTGCAGCCCAACTGGACTTATCCTTCGTGAAAGACACTCGTATTGAGAATGTGATCACTACATCTGCGCTGGACTTCCTCGATGCTAATGACCCTACACCGGAAATCTTGGCTCACTGCAAGAGAAATTCCGTTCCCGGCTGCCGTGACCTTGGCGCATTACTCAATGAATATAAGGGGAAACGAGTTGACGTGGCAGACTGTGGGCCTGATTCGGTGGCCTATCTCACCTACACGTCCGGTACGACGGGTTGGCCAAAGGGCGCTATGAACACGCACGGTAACATCGGGTTCAGCGCTAGGGTGTATCTATCCATGATGCGCAGCAATGAAGACGATGTGGTCCTCGGTGTTGCACCTCTTTTCCATGTAACAGGTGAAGTGGCTCACGCAGCCATAGCAGCATTGGCGGGAATTCCTCTTGTTCTGTCATACCGATTCGATGCCGGTGAAACCCTGCGCTTGATGGAACGGT
>JAUPKT010000196.1 GCA_030837305.1 Thermodesulfobacteriota bacterium | reverse complement strand
TCAAGAGAATGATGCGAAACAGACGCGATATCGCGCGAGTAGAAAACCATAAAAAATCACCATTCACCGAAATCCACCAGTACGTGGGGGGCGCCCGGTGAACGGTTACGGTGTCGGAATAATCCGATTGACCGCTGTGCACGCTTAAGGTTTGAGTTTCATTGTCCATGGTTTGCTGCCAGATCCTTAAATTGTTCAAGGGTTATCGGCTCCAAATGCACCCCGAAAACTCGTCCAAAATGCTCCAACAAAATGGACCGCATGCTGTCAATATCGACGTGCTTTCCTTTCAGTCGTCGTAAATCCGTCATTACCGTGTGGGGTATACCGCATGGTACGATCAATTCTTCAGGTATGTGCTTCAAATCAACGTTTATGCTGAAGCCATGATACGTAATGCGTGAAAGGATCCTTATGCCGATCGATGCTATTTTTCGCTCACTGTCTGCCCAAATCCCGGGCTTGCCGTGAAATTTCATGGGTTGTACCCCCAGTGAAACCAGCGAACCCTCAATCACGCTCTCCAGCTTCCTAACATAATCTCTCACGGAAAGTTGCAGTGCTCTGAGATCCATGAGGGGATAGCACACCAACTGTCCGGGGCCATGATACGTGACCCCTCCACCCCGATCAACCTCCACAACTGTTATGCCTCTCTCCGTGATTTGGGAAACAGGCAGGATTACATCGGCTCTCTTTGCCCTGAGGCCCAGCGTGATAGTCGGTGGATGTTCAACCAGAATCAAGAAATCTTGGGTGAGCCCGCGTGTCTTGCTCTGCACGATGCGCTTCTGAAGCTCCCAGGCAATTTGATAGTCCGTGAGACCTAAATCGAGGTACAGCATTGGGGTGATATGAGGATTGGTGTATATGTGTTCCCACCTTATCATGGATCGGGCAGGTATCCCAAGTGCGGATACCTGCCGACGTTTCAACACAATAAAAATACCCGGACGCGGATTTCAAGATTTTCCCTGGATTGCGGCGTCTAAATTTTTTCCACGATGAGGGCAGCCCCCATGCCACCCCCAACGCATAAGGTAGCCAGGCCACGCTTGACATCTTCGCGCTTTTTCATTTCATAGAGCAGAGTCGTCAAGATGCGAGCCCCGGATGCACCTATGGGATGTCCCAACGCTATTGCGCCTCCGTTGAGGTTGACCTTGGCCATGTCCAAGCCAAGTTCACGAACCACCTGAACGGCTTGAGCTGCAAAGGCCTCGTTGGCTTCGATAAGATCGATATCATTTATGGCGAGTCCGGCCTTCTCAAGGGCTTTTCGAGTGGCAGGAATTGGACCCAACCCCATGACTCTCGGATCAACCCCCGCCGAAGCGTAGGACACGACTTTAACCATGGGCTTCAAGCCAAGCTCTTGAGCCTTTTGTAAAGACATAACCAATGCAACGGCCGCCCCATCATTAATACCCGATGCGTTGCCGGCAGTGACGGTGCCATCCTTCTTGAAAGCGGGCCGAAGCTTTGCCAAGGCTTCCAAGGTCGTGCCCATGCGTGGATGCTCATCGGTATCAATTATCTTGGGGTCCCCTTTCCTCTGAGGCACGGTAATGGGAACGATTTCGTCTTTGAAGCGTCCACTCTTGATCGCTTGCTCCGCACGCTGCTGACTGATGGCTCCCAGCGCGTCCTGATCTTCTCTACTGACCCCGCACTCGGCTGCAATGTTCTCAGCGGTTAATCCCATGTGGTAGTTGTTGAATATGTCCCACAAGCCGTCTTGGATCATCAGATCGACCAACAGGCCGTTATTCATACGCGCGCCCCATCGCACATTAGGAACGGCGTAAGGAGATGCCGACATGTTCTCAGTTCCACCGGCAAGTATGATCTGAGCGTCACCCAACCGAATGATCTGCGTTGCCAGCGAAACGGCCCTGAGGCCCGACGCACAAACCTTGTTAATTGTCATGGCCGGAACTTCTTGCGGTATGCCTGCCTTTATGGATACCTGCCTCGCAACGTTTTGCCCCAGGCCCGCCTGCAACACGCAGCCCAAAACAACTTCGTCGATTAAGGACGGGTTGAGATTATTTCGTTTGATCAGCTCTTTGACCACGGCGGCTCCCAGCTCTACTGCCGGAACTCCTGAGAGAACTCCTCCAAATGACCCCACCGGGGTTCGGGCAGCGTCAACGATCACGGCATCATTCATGGACAAGACCTCCAATAGTTAGTTACTGAGGGATGAGTGATTCAGGTACCTTTAATCCCCTCTGTCGGTAATAAAGGACCGCGCCAGGATGCAAAGGAATTTTGAGGCCCTGGAAAGCCTTGTCGATGGATAACTCTTTGCACACTGGATGAATTTTTATCAATATATCAAGGCCCTCGTAAAGAGTCTTGGTGAGAGAGAATACTACTTCCGTATCCAATTGTGATGTCGTAGCCATGATACTCATTTGTGCCACGGATTTCACCATTCTATCTTGGCCGGAGTATGTCCCGGCCGGTATAATGTTCCGGAAAACGTTTCGCCAACCCTCTGTACGGAGAGACTCCAGTTGAGGATCGGTAATTTCGAGAAGGGCTAAAGACCCTTTCATCTCTTGGAAGAGGATGGACACGGCCGGCACAGGCGTTCCCCCTGTAAGATCAAGGGCCTGTACTGAACCCTGTTTGAACGCTTCGACTGCGGCCAACGTACTCATGGACTTGATACGCACCGTTTGACGGACGTTTTTTACGGCGTTGACAAGGATTTCCATGGTGAGCCTGGTTCCGCTGTCTGGTAAACCACTTGCCACCACCATGCCTTCCAGGTCTTGGAGATTTCCTGCCCTGACTCTCTCCGACCGGACGACAAGGTTCACTGTCTCCGGCCAAAGGTTTGTGATGGCACGCAAATCCCTTAGGGCTTTGCCTCTGTATATGCCCGAACCGGCATAGGCCATGGTGCCGATGAGGTCATCCACCAATACAATGTCGGCATCGGCGATTCTGACGGCCTCGATATTTTCCCGAGATCCTTCTGATATGGCCGCTGAAACCCGAATACCTGATTGCCGTAAGCGAGTTGTCCAAAAGGACGCCAACCCCAGCCCCACTTGATAAAAGGTTCCTCCCTGCATCCCGGTTCCCATCAAGAGAGACACTCGCGCGGTGTCTCGGCTCATGTTGGCAGTCTCGGCCGGACCCTTTGAAAGACCGGTTGGGGCGAGCACCAGTCCACAAGAAATAAAGGTCACTAAAAAGACGGCCAAAATCGTCTTCATAGAT
>JAUPKT010000195.1 GCA_030837305.1 Thermodesulfobacteriota bacterium | reverse complement strand
GGGTAAAATCGATGACTAGGATGCCGCTCAAGGGTTTGCTCTTTAGATCGCCGCTCATTGAATCCGCCTCCTTCAGTTCATTTGATGTAGTCGTTCATATTTTCATTAATACCACTCAAGATCTACTCGAGTTTCCAATTTGTCGATCAGGTGGTCCCTGGTGTGTTGGACTGGTCCTACTCAGAAATATCCTCAAAATTCTGTTAACTCCTCCGAAAAAGACGCCCTAAAGTCATTGGCGCTGAAGAATTCGTCCGAGAAAGAGTGAATTATCTCAGCTATGATTTGCTCCAGAGAATTTCTCGACGAGTTCATTTTTCTGAATCTTGCCCATCGCGTTCCTCGGCAAGGCATCCATCATGACCACCATTTTTGGACACTTATAACCTGCAAGTCGCTCTTTGCAGAAAAGGATAAGATCGTCAGGAGAGGTCTTATCGTCTGTGTTCATCACCACGAATGCGGAAACTTTCTCCCCAAAATCGTCGTCGGGCAATCCCACCACTGCTGCTTCCTTGACTGCATGGTGACTTTCCAGGACATCCTCGATTTCTTTTGGATAAACGTTTTCTCCGCCCGAAATGATGAGTTCTTTTGATCTTCCAACAATAAAGAGCCGCCTGCCATCCAGCGGATCCTGAAAACCAAGGTCCCCTGTCTTGAACCATTTATCCTCAAAAGATTCTGCCGTCTTTTCACTCATCTGCCAGTAACCTTGGAACACGTTGTCTCCCCGTACCCAAACCTCTCCCACTTGTCCAGGGACGACGTCTTCATCCCGGTTCGAAACGATTCTGATTTCCACTCCCGGCAGTGCGTAACCCACGCTCTTTGCTTTCCGACCGGTAGGTTCAATGGGGTTGGACGCAACCATTACAGCCTCCGTCATACCGTATCGCTCCAATATGCGGAAGCTGGTCGCTTGTTCAAAACGGTTGAACAGGGTCTCCAGCAGCGGGGCCGAGCCGCAAATGAAAACCCGCATCGAACTCAAATCAGCCTTTGGTTCTGACAGTTGCCACTGGTTGAGGAGGCGACGATAAATGGTGGGCACTCCCATGAGTACAGTGCATTTTTCCTTTTCGATGGTCTCCCAAGTCTTAACGGGGTCAAATCTTTCATGCATTATGATAGTGGCGCCGGCGTACAGTCCGCCATGAAGTGCAACGAACAGGCCGTGCACATGGAACAATGGCAGGACGTGGAGAAGGATGTCTCTGTCTGACCAATCCCAGATTTCATGGAGAGCCTTCATGTTCGAAATGAGATTCGTGTGACTGAGCATGGCTCCCTTTGACTTGCCGGTTGTGCCGGAGGTGTATAGAATTGCCGCTAAATCGTCCCCTGCAGCGGGATAGACTCTTTCGAAGTTTGGATCAGTGTTGTCCAACTCAGTTTTTAGTCCCATGCTCGTAGCGCCATCTGTAGGGTCCACCACAACCGTGATGACTTGGCGCAACGTGCCCAGAACTTCCTGAGACCTCTCAAAGCGCCGGCCATCTGTAAAAAATAGTCGGCTACCGGAGTCTGAGAGAAAGTACCTGATCTCTTCAGCCTGATAATCGGTATTGAGTGGGAGCATTACGCCGCCTACGGACATGACGGCAAGTTCCAAAAAGATGAATTCTATGCGCTTGGGTAGCTGAATTGCGACGCGATCGCCTCGTCTGACGCCAAGCCGGACCAGCAAGGCTGAATAGTGCCGAACCTGGCGGTCAAGGTCGTTGTACGTATAGGTCGTGTTTTCGAAGACTATGGCCGGCTTATCGCCATACCGGCGGGCCACCTCGGAAATTACTCCTGCCAGATTCATGGTTCGGTGCCTTTGTCTCTCTACTGAAAACGCTGATCCATCCATAGATGTGACGCAAGTTGTTTGCTTAGAGCATGTCAGATATTGGGGATCTTGCCACCGATCCCGGCTGACTCGCCAGGTTTTCAAGAGAGCTGATGGATGATCCCAGAATAAGGCAAAGTTATCTCGGCCTTTGAGGTTTTCTATTCAGTCTCAGTTCTTGTGGATGGTCTGAGAATCTGTCCAAATATCATCCATCACGTTCGAGAAGCCTTCTGGTCTCTTCGGTCCTTAATGCCCCTACCATTGATGCGAATATTTCCCGGCTTATTTTCAAATAGTTGCGATCCCGAGAGAATATTTCAAAGGTCACGGTACCGTCATAGCCGATGCTCTTGAGCGATTTTGTAAAGCCTCGGAAATCCACCGTCCCCGTCCCTATGGGCAAGTGATTGTCATCTTTGCCCAGATTGTCACTCACATGTATGTGATCCAAACGATCTGAAAAGCGTCGGATAAACTCAGGGATCCTTTTGCTTCCGCTGGATCGGATGTTCGCGTGACCTGTATCCAGGGTGAATTTCAGACTAGGAAAAAGCTTGAAAATCTCTTCAAAATCCTCCGGCTCAACGAGCATCTGTGTTTTTGCGAACATATTTTCAATGCACAGGATCAGCCTAAGAGCCTCGGCCTTTTCAACGATACGGTTTAGGCTGTCCATGCCATACCCTTTTGCCTGATCGAACACCAACATCCCAAGCCCTGTCACATAGGGTGGGTGCAGTACGACCTTCAACGGACAAAATTCGGCAGCAACGTCAAGAGATTCCATAATCTCATGCACGGAAGCTCGCCGAATACTCTCAGTCAAATCGGCAAGGCTAAGGAACGAGGGCAAATGACAGACCACGCCCATCCCGTTGTCCTGGAGGACCTTGAGAATCTCGTTCGTTTCCCTTTTCAGTGCAGAGTAATGGGATTGAGGCGGGTCCATGGTCAATTCAACGTAATCAAACCCTAATGCTACTATGTCTTCCAACTCCCGAAGCACAGGTTTCACGGGAAAATTCATGGCACCGTACAGCATGTTGTCAGCTCCAAATGATTCTTTCTATCATGCCATTCTTCTTGGGGAGGCAGACATCTCAGTGCAGTAAAGCTCCATGATAATCCAGAGCGAGGATGCTTATGTCATC
>JAUPKT010000194.1 GCA_030837305.1 Thermodesulfobacteriota bacterium | reverse complement strand
GGACACGATTTTCTCACCGATCAAGATGCCCTCGACGAGGCTCGCGAAAAGGCCGAACAGGACGGAGCATTACACCATGGTTTGAGAATCAAATCTACCAGGGAAGAGCGCGGGTTCACCTTGGAGGAACTCTCAGCCAGGTCAGGAATTGATGAAGGAGCGTTGAAAGAAGTTGAAGCAGGGGTTTCCATCCTACCCCTTGGTCAACTCATCAAGTTGAGCAAGGCCCTTTCTCTCAAAATGGCCGATTTCATAGCAACCGGTTCCGAACCATTCACCATAGTGCGGATAGATCAGAGACGAAAGTTTTCGCGATTCGGACAAGCCAAACTAGAGGGTCATGGGTACGAATATGAATCGCTGGCTCCGAACAAAAAAGACAGGGTTATGGAGCCTTTTATCGTCACTCTTTATCCGACTCCTGCTGATGAACTGTCGTCCCACGACGGCCAGGAGTTCATCTACGTCCTTGAAGGAGAAATGGAAGTTGTCATCGGCGATTATCGCGACGTGCTCGGACCAGGCGACGCTGTGTATTATGATTCCTCCACCTCGCACCTCGTGAAGGCTCGAGGAGATAGACCCGCCAAAATACTGGCAGTACTGACCAGTTAAGGCAACCGATACCCTGGGGAGGTTTCACAATTCATGAGCATTCACGAGCCGGCCGATGTTGCCATTCTCGGCATCCCTGCACCTGCCATAGCACTTGTGGTTCTTGTCGTCGCCGTGGCTTCATTTTCCTACATCATGTATCGCCGCCTTGACCTCCTCAGGAAATTGATGCCTGATCCGAGATCATCCGAGGTGGGGAAAAGACTAAAATTAGCATTAATCTACGGATTTCTCCAATTCAGGCAGCCTCGCTATCTCGGTGCCGGAACACTCCACATTCTTCTCTTCGCCGGGTTTGTGATCCTTTCTCTGCGATCCCTCACGCTCATTGGACTGGGTTTTTCCTCATCTTTTCACCTGCCTTTTCTAGCGGGCAGAGCGGGTTTTGCTTATGAAATAATCAAGGATTACACAGTATTGGTTGTGCTGGGTGTCTGTATTGTTGCCATGGTCCGAAGGGCTGTTTTCCGTCCGGCTCGTTACGAGCATCCCGGTGCCCAAGGACATGAATATGAGGCATTCATTATATTGGGTTTGGTGTCGGCTCTTATGGTAACCGACATGATTTTTGACGGCAGCGCGGTCAAAGCTCAGCCCGAAAAAACAATGGCATATTTATTTCCGGCTGCCACACTTGCTTCGTTCTTCATGCCGGCAGCGGGCTCATCCGCCTTGTCCGCCGTCCATATTTCAGGATACTGGGCTCATATCCTGGTGTTTTTCGGTCTATTGAATTACCTGCCCATATCCAAGCATTTTCATGTTATTACCGCCATTCCCAACGTGTTCTTCGCCAATCTAAACAAAGGCCAAATAAAACCGGTCAGTTGGAACACGAAGGAGTGGATGGATCTGCCTGAGATCGGTGTGGGTAAATTCGAAAGTTTTACGTGGAAGCACGTCTTGGATTTCTATTCCTGCGCTGATTGCGGTAGATGCACGGACAATTGCCCGGCAAATGCCGTCGGACGTCCTTTGTCTCCCAAGATGATCAGTATCAAAGCACGGGATTATGCATACAAATACTACCCGATCCTCGGGACACCTCCCGATCCTGGAGAAATCAAATTCACCGGTGATGTAATCTCAGAAGATGAAATCTGGTCCTGTACGACCTGCGGTGCCTGTGAGCAGGAATGTCCAATATTTATTGAGTACATAGACAAGATTGTCGATATGCGCCGTTACCTTCTGGACCAAGGGAATCTGCCCCAGTCTCTCCAAAAGCCCATGCAACAGATTAAGAAGAAGGGGAATGCCTACGGTGGCAACAAAGCGAAAAGAGGGTCATGGGCAAAGGATATAGACGGGGTGACCGTGCGGGAAATTAAGGCGGGGGATTCAGCAGACATCCTCTTTTTCGTGGACAGTTGCGGGTCCTTTGATCCTCGAATTCAAGAAATGTCGAAAGCATTCGCTCGAATCATGGGAGGAGCAGGTCTGGATTTCGGCATATTGGGGCAAGATGAAACCGATTCGGGAAACGAAGTTCGACGCCTGGGGGAAGAGGGCCTCTTCGAACAGATCTGTGAAAAGAATTTGGAGGTATTCTCTACAAGATCCTTTCGAGAAATGGTCGCGTTTGATCCGCATGCCTTCAATGCCATAAAAAATGACTACCACGTTAAGTTCCCGGTAATCCACGCAAGTCAGCTTATTGTGAGATTGCTCAGAGAAGGACGTCTCGCTCTCAACAATAATTATGTAGGTGACAGGATCGTGACGTATCATGATCCGTGCTACCTGGGCAGACATAACGGCATTTATGACGACCCTCGTACTGTTCTGAAACATATCCCCGGCATAAGGTATCGAGAAATGGCCCGGTCTTTCTCTCGAAGCTTTTGCTGCAGTGGAGGAGGGCTGTTGCTGTGGTATGAAAGCGAACACGAGAAGGAGAGGATGGGCGAACGCAGGGTGCGGATGGCTGCGGAAATCGGGGCTCAGATGATTGTTACGGCTTGTCCTTTCTGCCTGATCAACCTGGAAGATGCCGTGAAGACAACGGGGAATGAAGGAAAAATAGAGGTCATTGACCTGGTGGAGATCGTGGACAAGTCTCTGACCTCGTAGAATTCTTTGGAGGATTCACGGTCATCCATCCGTATGAATTCCCTTTTTTCAGAGCCTGGTTTAAAACCTGACATGCCTAGAGATTGAGGGAGGATACATGAACATTATCGTTTGCATAAAGTGGACCCCTGATACTTCTGAGGCAGACCTTGCCATAGACTCAACAGGAGCGGATATCAAGAAAGACAACCTGGACTATGATATCAACGACTGGGATAGGTTTGCCATCGAGGAAGCTGTTCAGATTAAGGAGAGAGAGGGAGGTAAGGTCACTGTGGTGACAGTGGCTCCTGAAGACTCTGAGGAAATGCTCAGAGAAAGTCTGGCCCGAGGGGCCGACGAGGCCTTTCAGATCTGGGACGATAGTATGGAAGGCTCGGACGGTTATGCTGTGGCTGCGATATTGGCCAAATTTATCAAAGACAAACCACATGACGTAATTCTGACTGGAACCCTTGCCGACGACGATGGAGGCGGTCAGGTCGGGGGAATGCTTGCTGCCATGCTGGACATTCCAAGCAGTACTCTCGTCTCAAAGATCGAGTTCAAGGACGCAACCGTCAAGTTTAACAGGGAATTGGAAGGGGGATTGGGCGAATCCCTCGAGATGAACATCCCTGCATTGCTGGCTGTGGCGACAGGATTGAACGAACCTCGGTTCGTATCCATACGGGCGGTGCGCAAGGTTGCCGCCCTCGAGATCCCGGTGTTAGGGCTTGACGACCTGGGCCTGGAGGAAAGTTCGGTAGGTTCGGCCGGGTCTCGGGTGGCCATTGAGCAGGCCTATCTGCCACCGGAGGGCGAGGGCGCTGAAATACTTAAAGGATCTCCCGAAGAAGTAGCCGTTCGGCTTGTGGAAATCCTCAAAGAGAAGGGGGGTATTGCCGCATGAAAGACGTGTATGTTCTCGCCGAGCATCGCAAGCAACAGTTGCGCGATACTACGTGGGAAGCGATGGCTGCCGGCCGAAAACTTGCCGCAGAATTGGGGAGTCAGTGCATCGGGATACTCCTTGCTGACAAAGTGGATGAAATGGCTGCAAAAATGGCTGCTGAGTGCCAAAAGGTTATCGCAATCGAAGACAAGGCATTCGAGACTCTCAACTCAGACGCGGTCATACAAACCCTTGCGCTCCTCATGAAGGATCGGAGCCCTTTTGTTCTCGTCATGGGCAATTCCAATTCCATCCTGGATTTGGCTCCAGGCTTGTCTGTAAAACTCGACGCTGCTTTGGCTACTGATTGTTTCGGCTTGGAAGTGATGGAAGGGCAAGTCCGTGCTTTGAGACAGAAATACAGCTATAAGGTAAACACCCTTATTTCATTTAAGAATGCCGACAACGTGGTGGTCACCTTGCGTGGCGGGGCTTTTACCTTCGTTCCATCGGGTCAGGGGAGCGGCACTGTGGAAAAACCGGCTTCTCCTCTGGGTGGTATTTCTCTCAAGAAGCGGTTCCTAGGTTATGTGGAAGCGGAAAAGGGTGATGTTGATATAGCCGCTGCGGATATTATCGTCTCTGTTGGTCGTGGGATCGGGGACGAACCCGACATGTCTGTGTTCGAATCCCTGGCGGAGACCATGGGTGGTGTCCTGGCGTGTTCGCGCCCCATCGTGGATAAGAATCTATTGCCCAAATATCACCAGGTGGGGACGTCAGGTGTGGAGGTTAAACCCAAGGTCTATCTTGCCCTCGGCATCAGCGGCGCATTCCAGCATCTTGGTGGAATAAAAGGTTCGCCCCTTATCGTGGCAGTCAACAAGGATCCCAAGGCACCAATTTTTCGAGTCGCACAGTATGGAGTAGTAGGCGACGTCAACGAGATAGCACCTCTCCTCCAAGAAAAGATCGAGCAATCCCGGAAGTAGAGGGAAAAGGAAAGGACCGGCAAGGGAATTGGGAACCGGGAACTGCATTTTTTGTGCAATCATAGAGCGAAAGATACCGGCGAAGATAATCTATGAAGACGAAAAGGTTACGGCATTTTGGGACGCCAGACCAGTTTCCCCCGTCCACGTGCTTATAGTACCGAGAAACCACATTGCTACGTTGAACGACATCCCCATGAATGACCCCATTCTCTCTGATATGGGGCATGCGGCGCGAATTGTGGCTCAAAAACTGGGTGTTGCAGACTCAGGCTATCGTTTCTCGATCAACGTGAACAGAGGGGGAGGCCAGGTCGTTTTTCATTTACATGCCCACTTAACCGCAGGGCGAGACCTGGGAACGTTTCTCATAACGGGAGCAATAGTATTAGCAACAACCTGGAGAAAGCTTGTTTCCAGGTTGCGAGGCACCCGGTGATATGCCTCCTAATAAAGATTTGAAACCGGGTCCCTTTCCTGAGTGACCACGGGGTGTTCAAGCAACTTGTCAACGCTGGACTGTTTGTCAGCCTCCTGACTCTGTAGTTTCGCCTCCACGGCCTGTAATTTCAAGGAGAGTTCCCATACTCTGGTTCTCAAGTCTTGTGCTTCTTGACGAGCCCGATCAGTCTCCACGCGGAACGCGACTATCTCGTCTCGGGATCTATTGGCTTCGGCTTTAAATTGCTCCGCTTCCTGTCGTGACCGCTCCAGATCTGTCTTGAACTGTTCGGCATGCTCCGCCCATCCCTGAGCGATCACTTTTATTTTCTCGGTTTCCTGCTGTGCTCGCTGGGTTTCTTCCTGCCACGTCTGAACTTCCACGACCAGCCTCTGGACCTCCTGCTGACATTGCCCAATCCGATTGCCGGCCACCGTGAGGTCTTGGGCCTGCTGAGCCGCCAAAGACTGCGAGGCCTGCAACTGCTTGCTCACCTCATTTAATTCATTTTGCAATCGGGCAATCTCTGACTCTGCATTCGCTTTAAGTTTGGATGCATCGGCCACGGCGTTTTTCAATGTCACGAGCAACTCGTTTTTCTCGTCCAAATCTTTTTTGAATTGGTTCGCTACAGTCGTCCTTTCTTCCAGATCACGGGTTATCTGTTCGAGCCGCGCACTCAGTTCCTGGGTCCTGGTCTTTTCCGCTTGCTGGATCTCGTCTATGGCTTTTCGCAATTCCTGAACCTCGGCGTCCTTCTCAACAGTATTTTTGCGAATGGTCTCCAATTCCTTCTCTTTTTCGTCAAGGTCTTTCCCCAATTCATCCAGCCTTTGTCTGAATTGCTCCGCCCTAAATTCCGCCAGAGCCTTGGCTCCCATCAATTCGATCCTCTTCCGCTCAACCTCCGGGGAGATGTCTCCCGCCTCGCCCTTTTGAAGGCTGCTGAACCGTTTCTCCGCCTCTGTTAGCCCCTCCAACAATGATTGCACGCGCTTCATCAACTCCGCGTTGCGTTCCTTCTCCTTTTCCAAATTGTCTCTTGACTGAGCGATAGTGTCCTGTAGATCAACCATGAGTTTTTGGTTGGGAGCACTTTCAGAAACTGTTGTTTTCTGAGAGTCGGCGCTACATCCCATGAGACCCAGCACCAAGACAGCGAGCGTGATCATGATGTAAAAGGACCGATTCATGGCAAAAGTTCCTCGGACTAGGTTACAACATTGAGTTGGGACGAAGAATATAACAGTACTCGTTTGTAATTATAATTTAATATGTAGTTTTTGTCAACGAAAGTCCATGTATCTGGACTGACTGATTGAAATATATGAGGATTATTGAGAAATAATTATTGCCCACCTCTTCTGTCGACTCCTGAGAGTGATCCACTGCCTCTCGCGGCACTCTGAAGAAAAGTATGTTAGCCATCCTCCTTTATCAGAGTCTCAATTGTCTGAAAAAGTTCTTGAATATTAATTGGTTTTGACACATATCCGTCCATTCCTGCGTCGAGACATCTTTTCTTGTCTGAATCCCTCGCATAGGCCGTCATGGCGAAAATAGGTATGTGTCCTCCTATAATGCGCTCTCGGTCTCTAATTGTTCGAGTCGCCTGCAACCCGTCCATTTCCGGCATCTCCAAGTCCATGAGAACGAGATCGAATGTTCGCTGTTCAAGGACATTGACCGCTTCGAGACCATTGTTGCACACGTGAACCTTGTGCCCCCACTTTTCCAAGATTCTTTGGGCAAGTACTTGATTTATCCTGTTGTCTTCCACAAGCAAGATCTCGAGGTTCTTCTTGTTCTCCCGCAGGGAGTGCCTTGTAATGAGAACCTTCTGGCCATCCGCCTCGGCCGGTTGTTTGATGGTATGTAAGACTGCATCCAGAAGCTCGAATTCATTTACAGGTTTGAGCAGGTAAGCCGAAATGCCTAACTGCGTGCATCGCGCTGCATCTCCTCTGGTTCCCATTGACGTGAGTATGATGACTTTCAAGTCAGACTCACCAAGATCTCTCTCTTTAATCGTACGGGCGAACTGGAACCCATCCATTCCGGGCATCATATGGTCGGTGATAACAATTTCAAAGGGTTGTCCCAGGTTCTTGGCTTCTTCTATCACATTGAGGGCTTCGATCGCGGTTTCAGCCGATGTGGGCCTCATGCCCCATCTGGAGCACATGGTTTCCAGGAGAGATCTGTTATTCTTATCATCGTCAACGACGAGTGTTCTGACATCCTTGAGGCTCGGTGGCCCCGCTGCCCCTGCAGGAGTAACATCTCTTTGAATTCCCAAGGAGACAAGGAAATGGAACTTGCTCCCCTGTCCAACTTCACTCTCCACCCAGATGTCGCCATCCATCATCCGAATGAGTTTGTTCGAAATTGACAAACCGAGTCCCGTGCCTCCGTATTTCCGAGTCATGGACCCGTCAGCCTGTTGGAAACGTTCAAAAATTCTTGTTGTTTCCTCCGGCTTGATTCCGATCCCTGAGTCAATGACGACAAAATGGAGTACGACTTGATTTTCCGCGGCCTTCTCTAAACGGACTTTTACGGCTACCTCCCCCCGTTCGGTAAACTTTATGCCGTTGCCGATAAGATTCATGAGGATCTGTCTCAATGCGCCCGGATCTCCTACAAGGAAATCGGGGACCTCCAGAGATACCTCCGTCACAAGGGCCAAGCCTTTCGACCGAGCCTGAACATTCAGAGTGGTCACCGCTCGTGTCAAGAAATCCCGAAATCTGAGATCCACCAGTGCAAGTTCAAACGTACCGGCCTCAAATTTGGAAAAATCGAGGATGTAGTTAATTAGGGTTAAAAGAGCCTCCGCAGACTCTTTGACTGCCGATAGGTACTCCCTCTGGTCATCATTCAACTCAGTTTGTAACGCAAGATCCGT
>JAUPKT010000193.1 GCA_030837305.1 Thermodesulfobacteriota bacterium | reverse complement strand
CTATCTTGCGTTTTACATATTCGCCGTATCCACGATCTCCACCATACTTTTCAATGCGAACCCGCTGCTGAAGTTTGACGGATATTTCATACTCTCCGACTACCTAAAAATGCCGAATCTGGCATCGAAATCTCAACATTACGTGAGATCTCTCATTCTTGACAAGTTTTTGGGGCTTTCGGGTGAAGTCGTCACAGATGTAAGGCCTAAACAAGCTATCATGTTAATTGGTTATGGGGTCCTGTCCTTCTGCTATCGCATGGTACTCTCCGTAACAATACTTGCCGCAC
This sequence comes from Thermodesulfobacteriota bacterium, assembly GCA_030837305.1. Taxonomy (GTDB): domain Bacteria; phylum Desulfobacterota; class Desulfomonilia; order Desulfomonilales; family Desulfomonilaceae; genus JAUPKT01. The sequence goes on along the minus strand of JAUPKT010000193.1, from coordinate 4,299 downwards.
TCTATTCACGTTTCGATAAAGTGGTCGGACTTGTTTTGGTAGGTTATGCGGCAGTCGTTTTGTTCATACGACCGGTGATTCAGGGTTTGAGAACAATATGGGCTGATGAAGCCAAGTCGCAGATACTTCAGAGACGACCTATCCGTTTAGGTCTTGCAAGTCTATTTTTTGTTACGGCTTTGTGCTGGCCATGGTCCAATAGAACCGCATTTCACTGCAAAGCGGATTCAAACCTCTCACAGGCAATAACAGTACCCCTCAACACCTCAGTCTCGGACGTTTTCATTCGACAAGGCTCAAGGCTTGCCAGAGGGGACGTAATGTTCGAGCTTGATTTCACCAGGGCGGAATTCGAACTGAAAAAAGCAAGAATTGAGCGCGATGCGCTTCACCTTCAGCTGGAAGCTTTGCTCTTGGACAGGGAAGGCCTTTCCAAAGTCCCTCAAAAGTCCATGGAGATTACGAAGGTGGATGATGCCATAGCCCGCATGGAGGCAGAGGTCCGCATGGCTTTGAGTGCAACAAGGGCTCCTTTCGACTGTCTGGTAACCCAGCTCGATAAGAGAATGAAGGCCGGGTTTCAGCCAGGCGAGGGCGTTGTGGTGGGGAATCTCAAATCAACTTCATCATGCGTGGCCACAGCGGACTTGCCTGACAGATTGTTGGGTAGATTGAACGAAGGACAATCGGTCAAAGTGTGGTTCCCACTAGGTCCCGGATACACGTTTTCATCAACAGTCGCCATCATCAAGGAGTGTGGTGAGCAGTCCTCGTATCATGGGGAGCAAGCACGATTTTCTCGAAACTCCAGCTATTCTTCAACTGGATATGACCAAGGCGCCCAAGGGGCCGTAATGGATTCCCAGGGACTCTATAGGTGCATGGTTCAACTCCCTGATGACTCACCTGTTCCCCTCGGCATGACAGGCAGTATCCTTATCGAATCTCCGTCCCAAAATAGCGTTTCGCGTCTTTATCAATACGCTGTTCAGACCATGAACAGGGAATCATTTCTCTAGTAGTGATGAAAATGACATCCATCAATCAAGCCGCAACTCTTGAATCACGGGCCGTTCCCACAAATCGGCTTCCTCATGTTTCTCTCTCCGGGGCACGCGCTTCTCAGGCGAAAAATGCCGCCATTGCATTTGCAAAGCAGGCCGCAAGAGCAGTTTCCCTCGAAAACCTCTATCTCATCCTTACCAACGATTCGCGCAGCGTAATCTTCTTCGACCGTTGCTCTGTCATTGTTCACTATGGGGGCAAATCGGAAGTATCTGCCACCAGCAATGAACCAATGCTCAACAAGAAATCTGAATTCGCCGAAGCGTCCGGCAACTTGGCACGTAGCCTTAGAAGTCAAATCAAGCCGATACTTATGGCAAAAAACACGTTACTCAACACCCCTCATGAAACAGGGATCTCATCCGATTGTCTCGAGCAAGGCTTGCTTTTCCTCCAAACTGTTGGAAGCGAGAGACTTCTCATCATACCTCTCCTGTGTTCGGCTATTCCCGTCGGGCACTTGGCCATAGAGTTTTTTGATGAAACAACACCTGATGACGAGCAGATCTCTGCGCTCCTCGAAGTAACTCCGTTTCTCGCTCAAGCTCTAGGTGAAAAGCTGATTCTCGGAAATCATCCGGATATTCATCTTCGTTTGGCCGCACAGCCGTCTACATTCCTGCAGCGCCTCAACATGAAAAGATCCGCAGGGACATTACTGGTCATTGCACTGATTCTCGTCGTGCTGTTTGCGATTCCCATACCATTCTCGGTGGGGGGAGAGGTCGAAATCGTATCGGATTCCAATCAGTTCGCTTTTTGTGGGACAGACGGAAACGTAAGGGAGGTATTCGTCCGTGAAGGTGAATCCGTCGAAAAGGGTACCCTTCTGGCACGGCTTGATTCGAAAGAGCTTGATTTTCAGACCACTGGCTGGACCAATCAGACCAAAATCCTTGCTCACGAAATAGGTCGTCTCATGGTCGAGGCAGGCGATAAGCCCTCGCTTCTGGCTGAAAAGAGGATTGTTGAATTAAAGCATGAGGCGGCACTGGCCGAACTCAATTTCTTGAATTGGAAAAGACAGCACCTGGAGGTGCGGGCACCCATACAAGGAATCGTGCTCACGCGGGACATCAATACGTTCGTGGGGAGGAGATATCGAGCCGGGGAACCGTTCGCCGAGATTGCCGATCCACGTCGCCTGCAAGCAACCGTGTATGTCCCGGAAAATCGCATAGCCTCCGTGCTGGTAGGTATGCCCATGCGGATGTATTTGAACAACGCTCCCACTACTGCACACAACCTCACCGTTCACACGGTGTCTCCCATGGTTGAGACCATACCCAGATTGGGAAACGTCTTTCGCGTCACCGCAGATGTTCCGCCGGAAAACAATTTCAAGATGGGCATGACAGGGATCGGGCGCATTGAAACAGGCACAATGTGTCTTTTTACTATCCTGGAAAACCGACTGATGATGCTCTGGAACCAGATGCCCTTCTTGTTATAAGCCGATTTCACCCCTTCGATTATCCAATACGTTTCCATGACTTTCTGATGATTTCCAGGCCTACCTGGTTCCTCCCATGGGCCGTGATATTCGAACCCGTTCTCCAATGCATGACAGCACAGCCCTTTTACCATGAGATTTTGCGGACAGTATGTTACACTGCCTGAAAAGAATACGGACACGCTTGGGATACTGATGAGCCGACATGGCTCCCATTTTGTCACCCAGGGAGGGGTTATGACCGAAGAATCCCAGAAAATCAGCCGACCGGAAGGTGCGGCCCAAGGGCCGCAGCGCATCCTCACGGAATTCGTCGATACCTATTATGCGGGATGCGCAATGGTGGCATCGTCACCGGTTGATATTTCCCTCTATTTTGGGAGATACAGCCTCAAAGACCTGGATACCGGGAGACCAGTGCTGGTCCAAGTGTTCGAGAAGCAGTTGTACATGACGGTTGATGAAGCAGAGCGACTTGGACAGGCCATACTGCGGACGGTTCAGGTTTTCCGAGCTGCCCAGCGCGGCGAACTAAAACCTGGGATCCAAGGAGCTTCGGGCACGGCTCCGGGGCAAACCGGTTCGGGAGAGATCCCGCCCCCGGATTTGCTCAAGGTGTAACCAAGAGACCCTGATTATCCCCGTTGAATACTGTTGAAGCCCGGTCAGTACGCATGGGTGGAGCTATGCGCTGTGTACTGCACCCATGACCCACATCGCGGTCTCCAAGAAACGGGCCTAATCATCTTATCCTTCTCACAACATGAACGAACTGCTTTTGCATGACATAGTGATTATATGCGCCCTGGCATTGGTTGTAACCCTCGCTTGCCACCGACTTGCCATTCCCGCTGTGGTGGGTTTTCTCATCACCGGCATCATCTCCGGCCCCCATGGACTACAACTGATCAGCCAGGTTGAAGAAGTTGAACACATTGCAGAAATAGGCGTAGTGTGTCTCTTGTTCACCATAGGCGTTGAATTCTCCCTCAAGACACTCTTGAAGATACGATTCATGAGTCTATTCGGCGGTGGAATGCAGGTGGCGTTGACCCTGGTCGGCGGTACCGTGCTTGGCATTTTGCTGGGCCAAAAACCCAACGAAGCCGTTTTCTTCGGCTTTCTCGTGGCTCTCAGCAGCACCGCCATCGTCCTGAAAATATTGCAAGAGAATTTGCAGACGGAAAGTCCCCATGGGCGGCTCATTGTTGCCATCCTGATTTTTCAAGACATTATTGTGGTTCCCATGATGTTGGTAGCGCCGTTTCTGGCGGGAGAACAAAGCTCGATTCTGGTAGAACTGTTGCTCCTGTTGGCCAAATCCCTTGCGATAGTCGTCATCGTGATACTGGGGACGCGGTGGATTGTGCCTGCATTGCTTCATCGCGTGGCAGTGTTGAGAGGTCGTGAGCTTTTCCTCATAGCAGTGGTCTTGCTGGGTTTGGGTGTCGCGTGGTTTACGCTCGTGTTGGGTCTTTCATTGGCCTTGGGGGCTTTTATCGCCGGACTCATCGTTTCGGAGTCAGAATTTAGCGAAACGGTACTCGGCAACATCATCCCGTTCAGGGATTTGTTTACAAGCCTCTTTTTTGTTTCCGTGGGCATGCTGCTGGATCTGAGATATGTCGTGAATAATCTGGTTTATCTCTCCATCGTGACAATCGCAGTGATTCTCCTCAAATTCATCATGGCTTCTTCTGCGGCATTTTTCCTCCGACTTCCGGTCAGAACAGCAGTACTTTCAGGATTGGCACTGAGCCAAATTGGTGAGTTTTCCTTTG
>JAUPKT010000192.1 GCA_030837305.1 Thermodesulfobacteriota bacterium | reverse complement strand
GGACTTGCCATCCGAATTCCAACACCCAACGTGTCACTCGTCGATCTGACAGCTACTCTAAAGACGGATGCTACGGTGGATGACGTAAACGTTGCCATGAAGAAGGCTGCTGAGGGAAGGATGAAGGGCATCTTGGCTTATATTGACGAACCTCTTGTCAGCGTGGATTTTGTCAATAGTACGTACTCTTCGTTATTTGATTCTCTCAGCACGTTCTCTATAGCGGGGAACATGGTAAAGGTTCTCTCCTGGTATGATAACGAGTCAGGTTATTCAGCACGAATGGTTGATCTAGCCGTTTTCATAGGAGAGCGAATCGTCTAACCCGTTTATGGGATAGTGTGAGCCTCGACACAATTTTTCTGAGATAGCCGGCAATTGCTCCAAATAGGAGGGTACTATGGCGGTCAAGGGCATACAGGACATAAATATAAAGGACAAGCGGGTGTTTTTCCGCTTTGACTTCAATGTGCCTCTTGATTCCAGTGGACAAGTAGGTGATGACACGAGGCTGAGAAGGGCTTTGCCTACCTTGAGGTATGCCAAGGAGCAGGGTGCCCGGTGCATCCTGGCCTCGCATCTTGGACGCCCCAAAGGAGAGAGAAGACCGGAACTCACTTTACAGCCGGTGGCATCTAAACTATCGCAGCTTCTCGACGTGCCGGTGAATTTCGTTCCAGACTGCATTGGCGTAGAGGTTTCGGGGGCTGTGGGGCGTCTGAGGAGCGGGGAACTCCTCCTCCTGGAGAATCTGCGATTCTATCCCGGTGAGACAAAGAATGATCCAACGTTTGCATCTCGTTTGGCAGACCTCGCCGAAGTTTACGTGAACGACGCCTTTGGGACCGCCCATAGAGCACATGCATCAACTGTGGGTGTTCCAATATTGTTGACTCAAAAAGCCGCTGGCTTCCTTATGAAAGAAGAGTTGGATAATTTAGGCCGTGCATTAGAAAACCCTGTCAGACCAGTGGTGGCATTGTTCGGTGGCGCCAAAGTTTCGGACAAGCTGGCAATCCTCAGCCACTTCGTAAGGACTCTAGATAGTGTGCTTATAGGCGGCGGCATGGCGAATACATTTCTCCGTGCAAAAGGATTGGCAGTAGGAGTTTCCAAAGTAGAAGACGATATGCTTGAGACGGCTCATGAGATCCTCCAGGAAGCCCAGAAGGCAGGGTGCCGGGTCTTATTGCCTCAAGATGTTGTGGTAGCGACCTCCATCGAAAATCCGGGTCGTGTAAGTACTGTCGGGGTGACAGCCATCCCTTCGGATTCCATGGCCCTGGATATAGGCCCCCAAACGATTCACGAGTTTACAAGAGAAATACAAAGGGCCGCTACTTTGATCTGGAATGGGCCTATGGGGGTATTTGAAGAAGATGCGTTCGCGAAGGGCACTAATGACATTGCTCAAGCTGTCGCCGCATCCGAGGCCTTTTCTTTGGTTGGAGGCGGCGACACGATTAGAGCCGTGCGCAAGGCGGGTGTTGAAAGCCGGGTATCGTACATCTCCACCGGTGGAGGTGCTTTTATGGAGTTTCTCGAAGGAAAAAAATTACCCGGCGTAGAGGCCCTTGAATCTTGAATTTAGAATGTGACCTGTAATATGCTGTATAGTTGCAAATCTGTTGTGAGTCGTACATAAGGATTGATTTGTTTTGCCTGGGCGAGTCACCGCAGTAGGACTGGCATAGAGGTAGAAATGACGGATCGAGTGCCCTTGGTGGCCGGAAACTGGAAAATGAATAAGAGTGCCGTTGAGGCGACAGCTCTGGTGAACATACTTGCACAGAGCCTCGCTGCGCGGCACCCTGTCTGTGACGTTCTCGTGGCTCCCCCGTTTACAGCTCTGGCAGCAGTAATTGAGGCCTTACGTGGGACTGACATAATGGTCGCTGCTCAAAATGTCTTCTGGGAAGACTCCGGCGCATTCACTGGTGAAGTTTCTGCTCCCATGATTAGAGATCTCGGTTGCACCCATGTCATCGTTGGACATTCGGAACGGAGACAATTATTTGGTGATACCGACACTTCGGTGAGTAAGAGACTGCAGGCATGCTTGCGCTCAGACTTGATTCCGATCTTCTGCTTGGGTGAGACTTTGGATCAAAGAGAGAGCGGTTCGACCTTTGCGGTGGTGAAACGTCAGTTGATTGAAGGGTTGGGCTCCGTGAAATTTGCGAGTCCGCGTCAGTTGATTTTGGCATACGAACCGGTTTGGGCCATCGGCACCGGCCTAAATGCCACCCCTTCGCAGGCCCAAGAGGTCCATTCCGCTCTGAGAGAGGAACTGGGGACTGTCTTTGGTGCCGGTTTTGCCCAACAGGTACTGATTCTCTATGGCGGCAGCGTGAAACCCGATAACGCAAAGAGTCTTTTTGACTGTGAAGACATCGATGGGGGCCTCATTGGCGGGGCGTCTCTCAAAGCAGACGATTTCTTGGGCATCATTTATTCAGCATAAAGTGTGAACAGAGGAGTCAATTGATATGCTCACCACTTTGGTTTTGGTTATACATCTCATTGTGTGCATTGCACTCATTCTTATTATTCTCCTGCAGACGGGCAAAGGAGCCGATATCGGAGCCACCTTTGGCGGTGGTTCGAGTCAATCGGTGTTTGGCAGTTCCGGCGCCACACCTTTCTTGAGTAAGATTACCATCGGAGCTGCCGTTGTTTTCATGGTAACATCCATTGTTTTGACATATTTTTCCGATAAGGGATTGGCTGTGGCTGAGAGATCCTTGGTAACGGAGTCATCTGTTCCAGCACCTCAACTGCCCTCTCCTGGAACCGAGGCTGACAAGGGAACCGCCCTCCCCCAGAGCGGCTCAGCGACACCCTCCGGCCAAGAGTCTCAGCCCTCCCAGGAAGCTGTTCCGGCATCTAAGTGATCCTGGTAAGCCGATGCCGTGGTTGCCGGTTGAAGTTGTTTCGGACGAGATTTCTTCACTTCACTCCCAATGACAAGTAGCTGTTTTCCTGCCGTGGCGTCGGGCCATAGGCGACGCGGCAATCACAGTTTTCGCAAGTACCTTGACAGATCCTTTCAGTAGGGGGTGTTCGAGTCATGGATCGAACCGCTGACCCTGCCAATCTGAATATTCTCCTTCAGATGGAAATTCAGGCGCGAAATCGTGCTGAGGAAGCACTCACTCTTTACGAGGAGAGATATCGTCTCGTCGTAGAAAAGGCTCTGGAGGGGATACTCGTCGCCCAGGATG
>JAUPKT010000191.1 GCA_030837305.1 Thermodesulfobacteriota bacterium | reverse complement strand
TTCCGATCTCTTGGGAAGTCAGCGGCAATAATCTTCCGACTCGTTCGGCCGGGCCAGAGACCTAGCTACTCATTTCAGGACCATCTGTTCGGAGCATCATTTTCGTGAAAAAGGATGACCGAGCTTAATCTCAAGAGATGTGTTGAGGCAAGATTTTTTTTGGAGCCTGGACAAGGGAGGGATCATTTTCCCCTTTCTATCAGAGATCCCACTTATCCTGCCGGTTTGTGCTTCACGAAGGTTCCTTTCTGATACTCATCAAAGGCGATTTCCAGTTCATCTTGCGTATTCATGACGATTGGGCCGCGCCATGCCACCGGTTCACCGATGGGCTTGCCGGAGACAAGAAGAAAACGGACAGGGAGTTCCCCAGTCGTTACCCGCACGGCCTCGCCATCCCCGTACAACACGAGATGTTCTGAACCGACACTCGTTTGTTCGGCGCCAACGTTTCTGTACTCTAATCCTGAAGTGCCCGTTCCACCGTTGAAGTTCCCCTGCCCTTCGATCACATAAATAAAGACCGTATGGCCCTTTTGGACTGCATGGGTGAATGTACTGCTCGCGGGAACAGCGACGTCCGCATACGTCGGATCAATGACGATATCCCTGACAGGACCTCGGACTCCGTTCACCTCACCCGCGATGATTTTCACCTTTATGCCTGTTTCCATTAATATTTCCGGGATCTCTTCGGACTTAACTTCCCGATACCGAGGATCCATCATTTTCTGGGAAGCGGGAAGATTGGCCCAAAGCTGAAAACCCCACATGCGCTTCATTTCATCACCCTTTGGCATCTCTTGGTGGATGATTCCGCTCCCTGCGGTCATCCATTGCACGTCACCGGACGAGATGCCGCCACTGTTTCCCATGCTGTCGCCATGTTCGACGATCCCCTGGAGAACGTAGGTGATGGTTTCGATGCCGCGATGTGGATGCCAAGGGAATCCTTTCAGATAATGGGCAGGATTGTCCGAATGAAAGTCGTCCAGCATCAGGAATGGATCGAAGTGAGGCACTTGTGCGGATCCGAATACCCGCTTCAGGTGAACTCCGGCTCCTTCAATGACCGGTTTGGCGGCCAACACCATCTTTACTTCTCTTAGCTCAATCATTTGAACACTCCTTTCTCCTTAGACATATTAACCATCCGCGGGTCCTTGCGGGAGGTCACAAAAGGCGAGCCGGTATTTGTTCCAGACGGGCGTACTGAAGTATTATATGTCAACGTTAGCGACTGAGGATTTTTATTCATGCCGTCCAACCTCCAAGGTCAGATAGAGCGGATCACGTTCCATAACGAGGAAAATGGATTCAGCATACTCCGTCTTAAGGTACCCGGGTATCGAGAACTGGTTACCGCAGTAGGAAATCTCATGGGTCCCTTACCAGGCCAGATTATTCATGCCACCGGCGAATGGACGACTCATCCCCAATTTGGCGAGCAGTTCAAGATCGTTGAGTACAATACACTAGTACCGGCCACTGTAGCGGGTATTGAAAAATATCTCGGTTCCGGACTCATCAAGGGCATCGGTCCTGTCATGTCCAAGAGGATCGTAAAACTATTCGGTAAGGAGACCTTGGACGTCATTGAAGAGTCTGTGGACCGCCTTTCGGAGGTGGAAGGTATCGGCGAGAAGCGCCTGGGCATGATTCGCAAAGCCTGGGCTGATCAGAAACAGATCCGCGAGGTCATGGTGTTCCTTCAGGGCCATGGTGTCAGCGCTGGATACGCCTCGAAGATCTTCAAGCAATATGGCAATCGGTCCATCGAAGTCGTCAAGGAGAACCCGTACCGTCTCGCCACGGACATCTTTGGCATTGGGTTCATTACCGCGGACAGGATTGCCGAAAATCTCGGATTTCCAAAGGAGTCGCCGCTTCGCTCTGAAGCGGGGATACTCTATGTTCTCAACCAGCTCTCTGAGGAGGGTCATGTCTATTATCCAAGGGAATCTTTGATCGACAGATCCATTGAAATTCTTGGGGTAGAGAGCACCATCATCTCAGAAGCTCTCAACACTCTCGAGTCCAACAGGAAAATAGTTTGCGAGGCCTTGCGGGAAAAAGACGAGGAGACCGTGGCGACGTACCTTTCCACACTCCATGTATGCGAGAAAGGCATAGCATTGCGGCTCAATGCCATCGTCAAGGCGCCGTTTAGGAGAAGGAAAATTGATTCCGCGAGAGCACTCGAATGGGTCCAGAACCAACTCGCCATATCCTTGGCTCCAAATCAGATCGAGGCGGTCAGGACCGCTTTGGACTGCAAGGCTATGATCATAACCGGCGGTCCAGGGACCGGGAAGACTACCATAATAAGAGCTATCCTTGCAATTCTTGAACGGATCGGCATTGAAATTCTCCTAGCCGCCCCAACCGGGAGGGCAGCCAAGAGGATGAGCGAGGCAACCGGTCAAGAAGCAAAGACCATCCATCGGATGCTCGAGTTTAGTCCCAAGACAGGGGGGTTTCAGAAGAACGAAAAGCATTTATTGAAGTGCGATCTTCTCATAGTTGACGAAGCCTCGATGATCGATACCGTGCTCATGTACCATCTCCTGAAGGCAGTGCCGATCCATGCGACGCTTATTCTTGTGGGAGACGTGAACCAGTTGCCTTCGGTGGGACCGGGGAGTGTGCTCAAAGACATTATAGATTCCCGGGTCGTGCCCGTGGTGACGTTGACCGAGATATTCCGCCAGGCCAGGGACAGCGCTATCATTGTCAACGCCCATCTCATCAACCATGGATCTGTGCCCCTTTTTGAAAAAACCAGGGAAGACGGGAACGACATGTTCTTTATAGAAAGAAACGAGCCGGAGGACGCCCTGAGAATAATCGTGGAACTTGTGTGCGGCAGGATTCAGGGCGCCTTTGGATTCGATCCGGTTGATGAGGTTCAGATACTCACCCCTATGAATAGAGGCATTGCGGGGGCCGCCAATCTCAACAAGGAGCTGCAAGAGGTTTTGAACCCCCAAGAAGACGGCATAATGCGGGGAGGTCGGAGCTTCAGGGTAAACGACAAGGTCATGCAGATCAGAAACAACTATGACAAGGAGGTATTTAACGGCGATATAGGTCGGATAACAGGGATAGATACTGAAAATCAAGATGTTATGGTTCTTTTCGATGACAGGCGAGTGACGTATGACTACAGCGAGCTTGATGAGCTTGTCCTCGCCTATGCTATAACCGTCCACAAGTCCCAGGGCTCGGAATATCCATGCGTGGTAATTCCCCTTTTGACCCAACACTACGTCCTCTTGCAAAGGAATCTCCTTTACACGGCCATTACGAGGGGCAAGAAGCTGGTCGTGATTGTCGGAAGCAAGAAAGCCCTAGCCATAGCGGTCAAGAACGACAAAACGCAGAAGCGATTCACCTTCTTGAAGGCGAGGCTAAAGGAACAACCCCATTTTCTTGGCCGCGGCTAGGAGTTCGTCTCTAAATTGCGGCGCGGCTATTTCGATCAACCCGAGGACGCGCTGGGCGTTTGTTTTGCCCTTCAAATTTACCATACCCCACTCGGTAACCACATACATGGGCTCCATGCGCGAATCGGTAATAGGACCCGAGAGATGTGGAACAATTTTGGAGACCTTCTCGTCGCTGGTCGTCGAGTAAAAGGCGAGGAAAGACATCCCTCCCTTGGATCGAAAGGCTCCGCTCATGAAATCACGCTGTCCGCCGACACCACTGAATTCATGTCCCCCGATGAATTCTGAATTGACTTGTCCAAAAAGGTCTATTTCAACAATGGAATTGACCGACACCACATTTTCATTTTGCTGAATAATTGCCGGGTCGTTGATATGCCGGGAAGGGTAGCTTTCTACGGCTGGATTATCGTCGATGAAGTCGTAAAGTCTCCTTGTACCCCAACAGAGGGTAAAAACAGTCTTGTACTGGTGGATGTTTTTTCTCTTGTTCGTTATGGCCCCCGCCTCGTAAAGATCTACGACACTGGAGGTGAGCATTTCTGTGTGAATGCCCAAATCCCTGTGGTCTTTGAGTGATTTGGCTACTGCGTTCGGTATTCCGCCAATACCGAACTGGAGGCAAGCGCCATCCGGAACCAGAGCCGCAATCTTATTACCTATGACTTTGTCTTTTTCCGAAATGGGCCTGT
>JAUPKT010000190.1 GCA_030837305.1 Thermodesulfobacteriota bacterium | reverse complement strand
CTTCGATTTTTATTCGACCCTCGCGTGATAAGAGAATTTCCAATGGTGTACTCACGAATTCAGGTGATGCAGGGGTTATTTCCAAGCGTTCCACCGTCTTGATTTCGTCGTCGTATTGGAGCACTTCAGGTCTCTTTTTTCGTAGGTACATTAGAGCGGTGTTGCTCGCTACTTTGAACAGCCAAGTTGAAAAGGAAGAGTCGCCTTGGAAACTATTTAAACCTTTGTAAACGTTTAGAAAAGTTTCTTGGAGGAGATCCTGCACCTCCGATGCATCCTTTACCATTTTTCTTATGTGGCGATATATTCGACCCTGATACTTTTCAACCAGACGTTCGAACGCGTCGTAGTCTCCGTTTCGCACTTCTTGAATTATGGCTTGATCGTCGTTCATACCACTAATGTCCCAAGATGCACTTTGAAAGAAAAGGATTCATTTCCCACATTTCTTCCATAGATAGTCTTGGACAACGAGGCCTGTCAAGGCGAAAGGCACTGTTCCAAAAGGCTTTCTTCCTTAGAAAATTTAGCATATTTTGATGTATGCTACAGTTGGAGTGTCTCAATCATGGGGTCAACGAGGATGTGCAATGGAAGATAAGATACGAAAAGCTGCTGAAATACTGGTTGGTGCTCAAAATGCGGTGGCATTGACCGGGGCGGGTATTAGTACCGAATCAGGAATACCAGATTTTAGGAGTCCCGGCGGACTTTGGACAAAAGTGGATCCCGGAGAGTTCTCCTTGGACAGGTTTCTCCAAAACCCCACGCGTTTCTGGCGGTTGCATCTCGATCTAAAGGCTTCGGGAGAATTCGACTTGGCTTCGGCCGCTCCCAATGCGGCACATGCCGCGTTGGCCCGTTTGGAGCAGATGGGATTGGTAAAATGTGTCATCACACAAAATGTTGATAACCTTCATCAGAGGGCCGGATCCGTGGAGGTGGTGGAGTTTCATGGCAACATGCTCCGCGCAGCCTGTTTGCGGTGCAGGGCGGCAGAGCCCATAGAAGACGTCGAGGCTCGGTTGACGGCAGGGGATCCTGATGCAGCGCGCTGCCGAAAGTGTCAGGGAGTTTTGAAGCCCGATGCAGTATTTTTTGGAGAAGCCATACCCGCTAAGGCCATGAACATATCACACGTACAGTCGCAGAAGTGTGATGCACTACTCGTTATTGGAACATCCCTCCAAGTTTATCCTGCCGCTCAGATCCCGATGACGGTCAAACTGAAATACCCCCCAGCACAGGTCCTGGAAATCAACCGAGAACCGTCTGCTCTTCATGAGCAAGTCACTGACGTGCTCATGTTAGGCAGCGCAGGCGACCTCATGACGAGGCTGCTGAATACCGTGGAGGAGCTGTTGAAGAGATAAAAAGAGACGTTTCAGTTAGAATAAGACAGATGTTTCGACAAAAAACCCCATACGATTGAGATCCGCGGGGTCTTTGTCGCGCGGTATTTTGATATGCCAGTAACGGTAACCGCCGTTGACCGTCCAGGTCCACAAGCGATTCACCGGGATATCCACTGCGGTGGAGACTTCCCAGTCCCAACATTCCAGTCCGTTGAAATTCCACCAATTTACTCTGCCGGTCACGTTAGGCCTGAGGGCGACCCCCTCCAAGATCGGATAGAACGTGCCGTGAAGTCCCAACGTAGGGTAAAAGTTTGTGCCTTGTTCACGATAGTTGTATTGAGCTGCGGCCACGACAACGTCGCGAGCCCGAGTATCAAGGCTAAGCAGATTCAGGTCTACATTAGCTCCGCAGAGTATCTGGGGAGTCATGAAGAAATCGAGATCATAACCGAGGTTGATGGTTCTGATTTTCTGGTACGAGTCGGACCGGGACTGGTCATAGGTCGTGGTGGGCTCTGCCCTGAGCCGAGCCACATGAATATTATTTATTCTGGCAGCAGCGAAAAACTCCCAGGTGAGCATTTCCTTTTGGAGACCTAGGTTTTCGGACAGACCCAATTTTGTCTTGTCCTTTTGTATGAGGTCTCCCTCCAGAGATGTGAACCACAAGCGGGAGCCGGCGGCCAAACGTAGATATGGAGGAACATCCCAGGCGTGGACGTTGGTGAGGAGGAGGAAGCACAGGGCGGTCAACCAAGCTGTTCTAGCATATTTCATCATGACGATTAGCCTATTGCAGCCAATAATCTCTTTTCTGCTTTAACAAATTGGCCTACACATATAATTAGATTGACAAAAAGTCAAGACAAAACGCGAGGAAAGTGCTCAGGCGGGAAAGTCTACGGATACCACGGTGGATGCTCCCGGCTCCTCCATGGTAATGCCGTACAACGAATCTGCGATCTCCATGGTTCGCTTATTGTGCGTGATGACGATGAACTGGGTGCCGCTCGCCAGGGACTTCAACATATCGTTGAAACGGGCAACATTTGCATCGTCCAGGGGGGCGTCCACTTCATCCAGCAAACAAAAAGGGGATGGTCTTGTAAGGAAGATTGCAAAAATCAGCGCTATGGCAGTCAATGCCTTTTCGCCCCCGGAGAGAAGTGCCATGGCTTGTCTTTTCTTGCCTGGGGGGCGCGCCGTGATATCCACTCCGGCCTCCAGGACATTTTCAGAACCCACAAGTTCCAGTGATGCATCTCCTCCACCGAATAAGAAGGTAAAGATCTCTTGGAATTTCTCATTGATGGAAGAAAATGCAGTGATGAAAAGGTCATTGGTGGTCCGGTTGATTTTTTGAATGGTGGCAAGGAGTGATGACACGGCCTGGTTCAGATCCCCTTCCTGTGCTTTAAGGAAATCGAGCCGATCTTGGATTTTTTGAAACTCTTCGACGGCGGCCAGATTCACTTCACCAAGGGATTCAATTTCCTTTCTCGCGTGCTCGATCTCAGTGGGCTGGGGATTCTCTCCCTTGGTGACTACGGTTCGGGGATCAACGCTATATCGTTCAAGCATTCTTTGGACAAGGACCTCGATGGATTGCTGCAACCGAATCTCTTCCATTTCTTGCCGGTGGACCTCTTCCCTGAAGGCCTTCTCTTCTGACTGAGCCTG
>JAUPKT010000189.1 GCA_030837305.1 Thermodesulfobacteriota bacterium | reverse complement strand
GCAGAGTCCTCGTCGTCCTTTCTGGTGGTCGGGTCATCTCCCGTCGATCGAGCATAGGAGAGCGCCAGCTTGGCCGGCCCTGTGAGGACTCCGGTTTCCACCCCATAGATCCAGGCTTTCACATCGGCGTCGAGTAGTTCGTACCGGCGACCGTCGAGCAATTCGGTGGCTCCGAGTCCTGACCTGTAATGGGAGAAGTAATCGACTTCCGCATTGAAAAAGAAGCTCCCTTTGAAATACTTGACTGCCAGGGTAAGTTCATAGACCAATCGGTCCGCTTCGGGGGTAATTACTGCAGTGAGGGGAATGGGAGCGCCCGTTGCAGGATCCCGCTGATCAACGCCCTGATTCGATTCAACTTTATACGCAGTGGAACTGAGGTCAATGGCAAGCGGCCCGCTTCGATACTGAATATCACCGTAAACCCCGCTCAAATAGTTTCGATCATCGTCCTTTCGATAGGTGGCCCGAGTGCCTGAGTCTCTGAGGTACTGGTCCCAATTTGTGGCCGTGCGTCCAAGGTACGGTCCAATTGCAATATTCAGAGGACCGTACGGGACCGACATGCTGATGGACGACGACGATCTTTGACACGGACTTTTCCACAGGCCCATTCCGAGAGAACTGGGGCGGTATCCCAAAACCAAGTTGAAGATCGGGAACTGGAAGTTCAACCGCCACCACTGCACCGTTACCATGGTGTTGGGAACGTCTATGGCTGCAGGACGATTGCTCATGGGGACAGCCATCTGATTCACGTCACCCGGCGTATCCCAGTTTCCCAGAGGTCTACCACCCGAATGGAGCCCCAATGAGGTGAGATTCACCGACCCTTCCATGGAAACGGCATTGTTGACCACTATTCTAGGATAGAAGGTGACCCTGAAATCGGTGTAATTCATGTCGGATCCGAATCGGTTTTCACCGGCCAAGACCCCGAATTGTGGAGTAGGGGGGTTGTCCCGACGTGGAGAAGGGTACGTCACAAGGTGATTGACGCCCAAATAAACGTCTGAATTCATGAAACCAAAGATGTCGTTGTTCCCGGTCCGTGCCCAATACCGATACCGGATGACATTCTCCCCCTTCATGGAGAACTCCCAAGCATACACCCGGGTTGCCTCGCAGATGCACAACGCCAGTATAAGAGCGGCGGCGAAGGTCCTCTTCATGATCCTCTCTGATTCGCGACTCGAATCCTCGTGTATTTTCGAGAGCGGCGATAGCGGACTCAACGTCAATCTGTATCCAGGACTTTACGTACCTCTTGGAGTAGTGCTCTGACGTTGAATGGTTTGTTCAATGAACCCTTCGCGCCGAGATTGACCACATTTTCAATCAAGTCCTCCTCGGCTATGCCGCTCGATATAAGAACCTTCACTGTCGGATTGATTCTCAGAAATTCCCTGAGACATTGTTTGCCATCCATCCGGGGCATGATATCCAATATTACGAGAGAGATGTCGCCTTGCTCTCTTTCATAGACTTCAACAGCTTCCTGGCCATCGCCAACCGGAAGGACTTTGTAGCCAAATTGTTCGAGGACGTCTCTTCCCAGGTTTCTCAATATTTCCTCATCTTCCACAAGGAGAATTGTCTCGGTACCTCCCCGGGGAAGCGGAATTTCCTCGACCGTCTTTGCTGCCTTAGCGTTTTCCAGCGCCGGAAAATAAATTCTGACAGTGGTTCCGCTGCCCACCTCACTTTCAACACTTAGGTAACCCTTATGTTGTTCAACGATTCCTTGGACAACCGGCAATCCTAGACCTGTTCCCTTGTGATAATCTCTTGGTTTCGTGGAGTAAAACGGGTCACAAATCTTATCCAGAAGCTCTTTTTCAATACCCCTTCCCGTATCTGAAACCGTCAGCAACACATGGGGACCAGGCTCTAATCCGAGATGCCGCTGACAGAAATCGTCGTTTAATTCGGCGTTCTCCGTCTCAATCGTTAGTGTACCACCATCGGGCATGGCTTCGCTCCCATTGATGGCAAGATTCATCACCATCTGATTCATGAGGTCGGAATCTGCGTTCATGATGGCGAGGTCCTCGGCGAGGTGAATCCTTGTGTGAATGGTTCTGGGCAACGTATGAGACAACAGTTTGTAGACCTGGTCAATGTTGTGGTTCAAATCAAGCGGGACCGGTTTCATATCAGCTTTTCTGCTCAGTATTCGAATCTTTTGAACCAAGTCGCGTGCATCATAAGAGGTTTTGACGATTTGTTGGAGTTCCTGGTAACCGGGCTGCCCATTTTCCTTCCCAAGGAGGAGCATATCTGCGTACCCAAGTATCACCTGAAGCATGTTGTTGAAATCATGAGCAATCCCTACCGCTAATGTTCCTATGGCCTCCATCTTCCGAGCCTGGAGTAACTGTCGTTCCATAACCTTGCGCTCGGATATGTCCGATACGATCATGCGTATTCCGGTGGTTCTGCCCTCGCCGTCCTCCAGGGCTGCAGCGTCGAGTTGTGCATAAATCGGCGTACCGTCAAACCTATGGAGCTGAACCTCGCACTGGCGTCTCATTCGTGTGGAGACCACCTCTTCCTTGAAATGAAAAAACTGGTCCACATATTCCTTGTCAAGCAGACGTTGGAAGGGCTTACCCAAAAGGAACGACCTATCCGCGGTAACCAGCGCCACCCCCGTCAGGTTGACCTCCAGGATCAACCCTTGCTTGTCCAAGGTGAAATACCCTACTGGAGCGAAGTCGTAGAGGTCGGCATACTTGTCTCTGGACTCGGACAGAGCATCCTGCAGCCGACGCAGTTCCTCGTTCTGAAGCTCAAGCTCTATTTGATGGACCTTCAACTCGTGCACGAGCCGGTCCACTTCACTTTGTGACAAGATTGACACATCTTCCAGTCCAGAGAACCTCCTGCGAAAAGATTCCTCGGCTTGTGAGCGAATACGGGCGTTCCTCTCCCGGTCCTGATCCCCTTGTTTCATGGCATACCCTTTACTGCCCGGACGACAAGTCTGTTTCAACTAACGCAGGTCGGGTGCTTCACCCTCACTCGATGGCGGTGATGGACCCGTCGGATTTCAATTTGTCTCATGGGACCTGAGTCGTGCGATGCTAAACATTCGCCCGATGGCTTTGCCTTGTGCGTCCCGCAGCAGGTGGGCGATGCCGCGGACAGCAAATGTCTCATTATTCTTGTTTCGTGCTTCAAATTGTATTTTGGTGGTGTCCTTGTTCCGGAAGAGCGTTTCAAGTTTTTTGTTGAATTTCTGGAAGTGCTTGTCGTCCACATGCATAATCTTATCGCTGATTCCTGCAAGTTCCTCGCTGTTGTAGCCGAACAGTTCCTCCGCAGCAGGGTTGATCTGCATAATGAGACCGTCGAAGTTTGTCAAAATTATTGCATCATGAAGTGAATTGAACACGTCATAAAGGCGGCGGCTTGATTCTGCCAGGGTTCTCGAAAGTTCATCCTGGGAAGCTTGCAGTTCCGCATGTGTCTTTTTCAGGCGAGATATATCAACAAAGTTGATGAGAACGCCCTCGATGGTATTTTCACGGGTCCGGTACGGGATGGTCCTTACTGAAAAATGGAGCCCGTCCTTGCTTTGGACTTCCATATCCCTTGGAATAAGAGTTCTGAGCACTTCACGGGCGTCGTCGACCAGTCCGTCATACTCGATGTTGGTGGCCAGATGTCTCACCGGACGACCAATGTCTGTCTGGATGAGGTTCAGAATACTCATTGCGGCCGGCGTGAAACGACGGATGTTTAAATTCATGTCGAGAAAAATGGTTGCGATCTCTGTGCCTGCCAATAGATTATCGAGATCGCTGGTAGTCTTGGAAAGTTCTTCAATCTTCTGCTGGTGTTCTGCATTCACTGTGGTGAGTTCTTCGTTGACGGACTGCATTTCCTCCTTGGATGTTTCCAATTCTTCATTGGTGCTCTGTAGCTCTTCGTTGGCAGACTGCAGCTCTTCATTTGTAGACCGGAGTTCTTCGTTTGCCGTCTCCAATTCCTCAATGGTAGTCTGAAGAAATTCTCTCGTTGAACTCAGTTCCTGTTCCAACTGTACGATTCTCGGGTGGTCAGCAAGGTCCCTAGAGTTTGAATCATCGGCCTGAGTTATGAGTTTCTGCCCGCTCGGCACGTCCTCGAAGAATACCAGCAACGTTCCAATCAGGGATGCGGGTTCGTAAATAGGTTTCACGACGACGTTTACAAGTTGGGTGCCGCCGTTGGTTTTCAACAGTACGTGATTGGCTCTCACATCCTGCTTTTGGGTTGTAGCCTTACGGATTGTCGTGGCTAATTCAAGCTTCAGCCCTTCTCGTGCCATTCCCAAGATGTTGTTCGATCCGGCGAACTCCCCCGGCACAGGTTCAAGGTATTTTCCGGTCCGCCCGTGGATGTACAGAACTTCTCCCTTCTCATTAATGAGCACACCAGGGCGACCGTACGTTCGTAAAATGATGTCCTCAACGAGATCACGATACTTAAATGATTTCAAAGGCTCTTCATGCGTCGTGCTTGCCCTGTCCAACCTCATATCCAATGCGACGGGGGAACGAAATTCCGGAATCTTTCCCCTGAAAAAATCGGATTCTTTGCGACGGAACAGTTTCCACTTTCTATCCACCACGGAAAAGTAGTCTGAAAATTCACCTATGCTTTCTGACGAGCCAAGAAAGAGAAAGCCTTCCTTCCTGAGGGAGTAGTGAAAAAGGGGCAGCACCTTTTTCTGGAGTTCCGGGCCGAGATAGATAAGAAGATTTCTGCAACTGATGAAATCCATCTTCGAAAAAGGCGGATCAGCGATCACATTCTGCAAAGCAAATACAACCATGTCCCGGATTTCTTTCTTGATCCGGAATGAACTCTCTTCTCTCACAAAATAGCGGTCCAGGATCTCCGGGGGGACATCAACGGATATGCTATCGGGATACAAACCGATACGGGCGGCTTCTATGGCATCGTGGTCAATGTCCGTGGCAAAAATCTGAACGGAATGCTCCTTATTCAATTCCTTCATGGAGTCCCGGCAAAGTATGGCCAATGAATAAGCCTCCTCTCCCGTGGCGCATCCGGGGACCCAGATCCTTATAGGAGGTGCGTTGGGTCGGTTACGAACAAGGACTGAAACGGCCTTCTCCTTGACCACCTCAAAGGCGTCCTTGTCACGGAAGAAATTGGTCACTCCTATAAGTAGATCTTTGAAGAGTATCTCGGCCTCCCGGGGGGTCTCTTGAAGGAATCGAACGTAATCGGCCATTCGAGCGATCTGATTGACCGCCATTCTTCGATCTACACGGCGGAGGATGGTATTTTGTTTGTAATGTGAGAAGTCATGGCCGGTCTGCGCGCGCACCACGATGAACACCTTCTGGAGGAGATCGGAATCCTGGGCCACCGGGACCCATGTTTTGTCCGGAACAGCGGCATGTGCATGCCTCACGTAACCGATCAGTTGGGCCGGCATCTTGTCAGGAGAGAGGACGTAGTCTGCCAGGCCGGTGGAGACTGCACTTCTCGGCATGCCGTCGTATCTGGCCGAACCCGGATCCTGAACCATGGCCATGCCGCCTTCTCCTTTGACCGCTCTCAAACCTAATGCCCCCTCTGTTCCGGTTCCGGAGAGAACAATGCAAATGGCCCGTTCCTTCTGGTCTTCAGCAAGGGTACGAAAAAAATAGTCGATGGGAGTCCGGACGCCCGGGAGCCGACTGGATTCGAATAGATGGAGCTTTCTGTTCAATATGGCCATGTACCGGTTTGGAGGAATAACATAGACCGTGTTTGGCTCCACCGTGATACCGTCTTCAACTTCCATCACCTTCATCCTCGTGTAGCGTCGAATCAGTTCGGAGAGGATGCTCTTGTGTGAGGGGTCAAGATGTTGAATGAGCACGAAAGCCATGCCTGCGTCCGGAGGCATGTGAGTGAAGAATTGCTCGAACGCTTCGAGGCCACCAGCAGATGCTCCAATTCCAACTACGGGGAGACCCAAGTCACTTTCCGAGAATTTCTGCACCGGCGCCTGGAGTTCGAACTGCTTCCGAGGCTTTTTCTTGCTGTCCTTTGCGTTGACGGTTCGCGGTTTCTTGGGCATACCAACTCCTCTTCTTTTTCGGGGATCAGGTAGTGGGTTGCCATGGGACCCACATGTGAAACAGCATACGCCTATGGCATGGAGGATCTCGGATGATGGAGCTTTTTTCTCCCATCAGTTCGGGAGATTTCTAAATTTCTTGCAATCGCTAATGGGCGAGAGGTGTGCCTAACTGTGGTGTCGGCTTTGGAATGTGTACATCGGTAGGGCAGGGGCAATTTCGCACAAAGCGGGAAAGTTTTCCGGTCGGCGTGAGAAATCCCCTCAAGCATAATAGTGTTACCTCATCTCACACGTCAAACCAGGGACGCCGGCAACTTTATCGTTTTTCCATAGACATGGGCTCGTCGTCTGCCCCAAAATTGTACTTCCGTAATTATATCTCACTCTAAGCTCATCGTGATGCACTGTCAAGAAAAGCCAGTGCCACACGTTTAGTTTTTCCCATAATTCAGTGGAGATTGCTTCGCTTAGCTCTCAATGAAATATCGGCTGTGTCATAGTCATTGTGAGACCCCATATGTCCGTTCTCTAAAGTTCTGTCGCAATGAGACATGAGTCAGCGTCTGCATTTCTTGCCTAGCCAAGTCTGTTGTCCCGATATTGAAACTCTCGGGAAACTTTACGACGCACTTGCCTTGTCATCCCCTAGATGTTTTGTCTTCTTCTTTTCAGGATGGTGCAAAGCCCCGTCCTCCATCTCCAGTATCCCATCAAATACATCCAGGGCGCGATGATCATGAGTAACAACAAGGACGCCTGCACCTTGCTCATGGGCAACCTTTCCGAACAACTCCATCACCTGGCGGCCACGGACGCTGTCCAAGGCCCCAGTCGGTTCGTCCGCAAGGACAATACTCGGAGAATTTGCAAGTGACCGAGCCACGGCCACCCTTTGTTGCTGACCCCCGGAAAGCATGTGAGGGAGATTCTCCATGCGATCTCCCACTCCGAGATACTCGAGAAGTTCCTTTGCCCGCCTGCGAGCCGAGCGCGGAGAGACATCGTTGATTTCCAGAGCCAATCGGACGTTTTCCGAAGCAGTGAGAAACGGAATGAGATTCGCTTTCTGAAATACATATCCGATATGTTTGCGCCGAAAAGCCCGGACATCCACCAGAGCGGTAGATCCTTCCATAACAGGTACGCCGTTGATAAGAATAGACCCGGAGGTCGGAAGGTTGATCAGGCCTATTGCGGTGAGTAAAGTGGATTTACCTGCGCCGCTTGGTCCCAGCAACGCCACCACCCGACCTCTTTCTATTGTGAAAGATACATCTCTCATGGCAACGACTTCCGTGTTGCCGCTGCCGTATATCTTGCTGAGAACTCGAGTTTCTATTGCCGGGGATGGCTCGGTCACGACAATACCTCGTTGGGTTCAATACTCATGGCCTTCCATATTCCCAACAGGCTGGAAAGGACAGAGATTGCCAAGACAATGAGCCCCAATTGGAGCAAGTCTTCGTCTGTCATGATCACTCGGCGAGGAAAAAGCGGAAAGATCCATCTCCCAAAATAATAAGCCAAACAATATCCCAATCCCCCAAGAAGGAGGGCCTGTTGAAGAATGAGAGCCAATATTACCGAATTACGAGCGCCTATGACTTTCAGCATTGCAATATCGCGGGTCTTGTCCAGAGTGAGAGTGTAGAGAATCAGCGCCATGATGATTCCCGAGATGACGATGAGAAGTGCTGTGAAAAGGCCTATTTGTCTGCGAGCCTTATCCACGGTCCCTTTGAGAAGCAACTCCCGCTGTTGTTCTGAAGAGTGCACCGAAACATCTTTCCAACCGGAAATATGTTCAGCCACCTTCGCTGGATCAGTC
>JAUPKT010000188.1 GCA_030837305.1 Thermodesulfobacteriota bacterium | reverse complement strand
GGAAAAGATAGGTTTGAGATCATTCTTTTCGCCGCATCCAGAACTGAACAAGGACTATCCCGTTGCAGACCCAAGAGCGAACATACTGCTGTGGGCGTTGAAAAACCCCTCCAAAAAAGATTGTCGGCGTCAGATCAATGACATATTTTTTCGGCAAGACCGAATCCGGACCGAGTAGCTTCGCACGGTCCTTGTGGCTGCTTGCTGCAATATTACTCGTCCTCGTGTTCGTCTCCATTGCCGTCTTTCTCAGGCTATATGCCACCACCGTGGATCTTGTGGATGCCAGGCGGACAACCTTCTCCCAAGACAGCCTCCAGCGAATGGCTTTGTTTGAATCTTATGTGAAGCAAAGCCTCACGCATCTTGGTGCCATTAGCGGGCGAAAATCATTTTCTGACTATTTAGAGATCCAGGGGAGGACAGGTTCCGACACGCAAGCCACGGTTGCGGCATTGAAAGAAGAACTCACGAGACTTCTCAACGTCATCCATGAAGACCGGCAGCCTCTCTTCCGCACCATTATTTTCTACCACTTCGATTCCAGACTGCTGATACTTGTAGGTGAGGTGAGCAAAGATCATGAAGCCCATTATCTGAAATTTATTGAAGAGTTCAGTTACTCACATCCTCTCGATCCATCACCGCACGTTCTCCGACGCGGGGACACTCACGGACTGGTCTTTGTAGGCCCTGTACGGAAGGGAGCTGATACCGTCGGCCTGCTGATACTGGAACCCGCACACGGAATACTCGAGAAAAAACTGGCCATCACCCCGTCTGTATCGGTCTTCGATTTTTCAGGCCTTGTTGATCAGAATGGCCGTCTCATCCATGGTCCCGCTCCATTGGTTGGGATCAACATCAAAGATCACTTCGGGGTGCAGACCACCGACGTCGATACTATGCCTCAGATGTCCTCAATCACATCGCGAGAGACCGCTGAATCAATTCCTGTAATGCTGGCCATGGCTCGAATCAACACCT
This sequence comes from Thermodesulfobacteriota bacterium, assembly GCA_030837305.1. GTDB lineage: Bacteria > Desulfobacterota > Desulfomonilia > Desulfomonilales > Desulfomonilaceae > JAUPKT01. The sequence goes on along the minus strand of JAUPKT010000188.1, from coordinate 3,519 downwards.
GGCCGATTCATTTGCTCGTCCTAGCTCCCGCAGAAAGATACCTGGCAGGCTACTCGCCCCTGGTGTGGGGTATTGCAGGATTGTTACTCTGCATGTCTATCCTCATTTTCCCCATAGCTGCAGTCTGGACATTGCGAGAGATACGGTCTGTGCACAACAACCTGCAAGAGGCCCATGACACATTGGATCGCCGCGTCCTCTTCAGAACGAAGGAACTTGAAACCAAGAACCAGGAGTTGCTGACCGAGATCGAAGAGAGAGAACGAGTGCAACAGGCCCTAGCCTCAAGTGAAGAGCGGTATCGGCAATTCGTCGAAAATGCCGGCGACATCATTTATCGGACCGACTCAAACGGTTTTTTCACGTTCGTGAATCCGGCCGGAGTGCGAACCATGGGATGCCCTGCCGAGGAAATCCTCGGCAAGCACTACCTTGAACTGATAGCAGCGGAATATCAAAAAGATGCGGCACGGTTCTACTCGCTGCAGTTTGTCAAGAAGATCCCTAATACGTATCGGGAGTTTCCCCTCGTCGACAAAGACGGTAAATTGATTTGGCTCGGACAAAATGTCCAACTCCTGACGAAAGGCGAGGAAGCTCTCGGATTTCAGGCAATAGCTCGCGACATTACGGACCGTAAGGTAGCGGAAGAAAAGCTGGCTGAAAAAGAAGCATTGCTGAGACACATGTCGGCCTGTTCACCCATGGCATTTTATGTTGTGGATGAGAAGACCGGCTCAATACTTTATTTCAATAGGCAGTTCTGCGACATTTGGGGCTTGGAAGATCTTCAAGAGTCAATGTCTCTCGGACGGCTGAACCACGTCCAGGTCATAGCTCGATGTGCAGAGTTGGTCGTCAAGCCCGAAGACCTGAAAAACCATTGGGATTCACACGGTCTCACCAGCGAAAGCACCATCATTGAAGATGAGATCGATTTCAAGGACGGGCGAGCCATCAGGCGTTTCCAAACCACCATTCGGGACGACAACCAAAACTATTTCGGTAGGTTGTATGGCTACGAGGATATTTCGGAACGAAGAAATGCCATGGAAAAACTCCGCATGGCAAACGAGTTTCAGCAACAGATTCTCGCAGTTGCAGCGACTGCCATATTTGCTGTGGACACTCGGCACAGGATCACCAGTGTCAACAGCCGATTCACGGATATAACCGGATACTCTGCCGGGGATGCCATTGGACAGCCCTGCTTCTTCTTCTTTGAGCCGACCTGTTTGCCGTCATGTGACATGGACCATGATGCTGCACTGGAAACAAGTCGGCTGAAGCAATGCAAAATAAAGAGCAAAGACGGCCGCTTATTGACGGTACTCAAGAACTCAGGTGTAGTGAAAGATCAACTCGGCAAGATCGTTGGTGGAATAGAGTCGTTCCTGGAAGTCACAGAACTGATCGAGGCACGAGAGAAGGCTGAGGACGCCAACAAGGCCAAAAGCCTCTTCCTCGCAAACATGAGTCATGAAATTAGAACCCCCATGAACGGCATCATTGGTATGACGGAGTTGGCTCTCGCCACAAACCTGACCACAGATCAACGGGAATACTTGAACGCTGTCATGGCGTCATCAGAATCTCTCATGAGGATTATAAACGACATCCTCGACTTTTCAAAAATTGAAGCAGGCAAGCTTGGATTTGAGGACGCCGCCTTTGAACTGAGGGAAGCCCTAGAAGATGCTCTGGGAGTTGTATCCGTACAGGCAAGAGACAAGGGCATAGAGTTGATATGCCACGTCTTGCCGGATGTTCCCTCTCATATAATCGCTGACAGTGGTCGCTTGAGACAGATCATTATAAATCTCGTGGGTAACGCAATAAAGTTCACGGAAGAAGGGGAAGTTGTCGTCAGAGTGTCCCAGGAGAGTTGCAGCGATGGCACGCCCATTCTCCACTTCCAGATAGCCGACACAGGCATTGGAATTCCGAAAGAGAAATTCGAGGCAATCTTCTCTGCTTTCGAGCAGGTTGACAGCTCCTCAACAAGACGCTTCGGCGGCACCGGCCTCGGTTTGGCCATTAGTTATAGGCTCGTCGAGAACATGGGTGGCAAAATATGGGTGGAAAGCGAGATGGGTAAGGGTAGTGTGTTCCATTTCACTCTCCCAAGCAGGCCATCCGAGGTCAAGCACCACGAGGATGAACCGGAGAGAGTTTTTCCAGAAAAGTTGAAGGTTCTTGTGGTCGATGACAATGAAACGAATCTCAAAGTGCTTGAAGAGACTTTAAGAAGTTGGGGTTTGGATTCTGACGCGGCCTCCAACGGACTGGATGCCGTAACAATGCTCAGGAAGGGACTGGAAGATTCTCGGCCTTATGAGCTGTTCATCGTAGACGGCCAAATGCCCGGCCTGGACGGGTTTGAAACGGTTCAAGAATTGAGGAAGCAAGAAGCACTAAGAGACATCCCTGTTATCATGATGACCTCGGGGCCGATGTTCGGAGACTCGGATAAGGCCCAGAGACTGGGTATCAAGGCATTTGTGACCAAACCCCTGAAACAGAAGCTGTTACGAGAATTGATCCGAAGGGTCGTCGGAACGTTCCGTTCCCATGAGTTGACGCTGGACTCGGGGGAAGACGCCTCCGCCGGCACTATGAAAAAATCGCTGCGCATTCTTCTGGTGGAAGACAATCCCGTCAACCAGAAAGTGGCTAGGAAGATGCTGGAAAATCTTGGGCACACAGTGGAGTGTGTTCAAAATGGTCGAGAAGCGGTGGAGACAAATCAAGACGGGAAATTCGACCTCATCCTCATGGATGTCCAGATGCCGGTCATGGACGGACACGATGCAACAGCCCTTATCCGCAAACAAGAACAAGAGAAAGGAGTTAGGACTCCCATAGTTGCCATGACAGCCCATGCTCGCGAGGAAGATCGAAAGAAATGCCTGCAATCAGGCATGGATGACTATATCTCAAAACCTATCGATCTCAAGCGCCTGAAGGACATGATCGCTCGCTTTTCTTCGTGAAAACCTTTACGGCAGACGATGATTTGAGTGCCCTGATCTTCGGAACTCCCACGGCGGAGTGGGATCCGGGAGAGACCAAAGCCCTTTCTTTGCTTTACGAGCTTGTTTTTCCAATTTGGCGAGTTCTTTTTCTTTCGGGGCGTATCGTTTGTACCACCAGGCCATGCCCGCTGAGACCAACTCCTCATTGAGCGTTTTTCCTTCGAGGGACACCCAGGCCACCAGCCTGCCGTAATCATCTTGGTCAACCGGTTTCACCTCAACGACTCGGCCATACACCATGTCACTGGTAAATTCCTTTGCTCTTCTGTAAAAATCCTGACCACGCTCGGGACAGTCAACCCCGAATAACCTTATTCGAACAGCCTTTCCTCCTTTCATCACTTTGATCGTGTCCCCGTCTGTTACCCCCACACATTTCCCCGAAAATGACGCATCCCCATTACAAGAGAGAACAAAAAGAAAAAGACCTACTACCGAAGCTGTGATAAAGTGCATTCGGGGATGTCCTTTGTTGGGAGCATTC
>JAUPKT010000187.1 GCA_030837305.1 Thermodesulfobacteriota bacterium | reverse complement strand
CCACCCGACCTTCCAGTCGCTTCATGCGCTCCGTTCCCTTCCCAGGCCGATCGTCAATTCAGTTTACAATGGGCCGGTCTCGACCTCAGACCTAATAGGCCCGTCCCTTCTGTTCCCATATTTTGTTGAGGCCAAAATCCTCTGCAATTACCTTGAAACAGTTGTAACCGCTTCCTCGTCCTATTCCCGGCCCCGAGTGCGCCGACGACGAACAGAGGTAGAGGTTCTTCACGGGCAAGCGATAATGGGCCAGCTCAGGAAACGGCCTCATTCGCCCCATTTGGGATGCGATCATGTCCTCCCCTGTCCAACCGCCTTGGGGCATGTTGAGGTTTCTCATCTTGGTATCCATCGGCGTAGTAATGTGCGCCGCAATAACATTATCTTTCGTCATATTAGGGGCATACCAGGACCACTGCTCCCTCATGATTTCCACAATGTCGCTCTTCATCTTCAACCACTCCCGGTCGGAGAAAAAGCGATACGGGGCGGTGAACTGCTCGATCAGTATGGTGTGCTTGTCTTCGGGGGCGCGAGTACGGTCCCAGATGCTGTCCGGGGCAACAATTGCAACGAGTTTTTCCGGAATTCCTTTTACGAAAAGCTCCGCTTGGTGCCGGGTGGCAAAGTAGTCGGCGTCCTTGGGGCCCCAATTGAGTCTGGGGCACATGCCTATCTCCGGGTTATCTTTGGCCGCTGTGTAAGCCGGCAGCTCATGAAGTGCGAAATTGCCCCAGAAGAGTTGTGCACGGTCCCGCAACATGTTTTTTGCCCGATGAGCAATTTTCGGCGGCACATGCTCCTCGCCGATGAGGCCCAGAACTGTCTGCGTGGTGTTGAGATCGCTGACAACGACCTTTCTTGCCCCAATTTCACGGCCGTCCGCGAGCTTGACCCCTACGGCCTTGCCATTTTCGATGATCGCCCGTTCGACCTGCGTTTCCACAACGAACTCCCCACCCATGGAACTGAACGCCCTTTGGAGAGCGTGGGTGATGGCATGTGTTCCCCCCACGGCTATGGAAGCTGGCTCCCAGGACAGAATAAGGCCCAACGTGTGCAAAATCTTGTAGATCCCGATGGTGTCATTTGGAAACACCCCGCTGGACGTCATACATGACCTCATGAAAAGGGTTCTCAGGTAGTCGCTTTCAAAGAGATCATAGGCCACCTGCTGCGATGTGTAAAACTGGTATTCTTGGGGAATGGGGGCTTCGGGGTCTCCGAGTAGTCGCTCGAAAGCATCGGGTACTCCCCAGGGTGTCGGAGGGCTGTATCGCCATTCATGAAAGGCTGCCCGCCACTTCTTCCGATACATCTCAAGCAGTTGGTACGCTATATCAGCGTCTCTCTTGGAAAAAGTAGCTATCTGGTCGATGGTCTTTTGGGCGTTTGCCTCGTTGAACTCTGCCTTTCCCGTGTTGACATCAGTGACCCTCCAGGCCGTATAGCCCAGGAAACTCGTTCCGTCGTCATATATCATTCCTTCGCTGTGGTCCGGATATACGTAAGCCAGACCCTTGCCCCGAAGATTGAAATCCTCATACGCCGGGTGGCCGTAAAACCGGGTAAAGTGAGCGCACGGATTCTGGAGAAAACCCGGCAATGGCAAGGCCTCCCCGCATGCTCCACCTCCCAGTTCGTGCTGCCGCTCGTACACTACCGTCTGAAAACCTGCGTGCTGTAAGTAACAGGCAATTATCGTGCCCTGGTGTCCACCGCCGACGACTATGGCGTCATAGGTCCTGTCTGCCATGGAGGGTCCTCCTTTTATTCCTCACCGTTCACTAGGTATGAAGTCTGTCAATGGGACGGTGGAGGGGTCAGTTTCTTTCCGAAACAGAGAAGCTTCAGTGCTAAGAAAAGATTGGACGGTCTCAGCAGAAGGCGGGCGAACTGCCGCAGATCGTCCCCTCCCACCGTAGCCTTGATCGACCAGTGAACCGGTTCAGTGGCTTCTATCTTGAGTGTCATGGCTCCCTGGGGCTCATCTTCCACCTTCTCGAGTTCGGCGAAGTGAGCCACCATGGTGGTTTTTCCCAATCCTGTGGAATTGACCTTCATGTTCCCGCCTCCTAAAGCGTTCCTCTCGCCCTGGCTTTCGTCACACACTCAGGTTCTTTCCACCACCGTTCAATTCCCAAGTCATCGGCTATCCGATTGGCCGCATTGTAACCCGGCCCGAATGTAATGAGTCCCCCGGGAAAAGTGCTGGCACCGCAGACGTAGAGGTTCTTTATGGGGGTGGCGTATTGGGAGCACTCTTCGTTGGGCCGTAGGTAGCCCATCTGTAACGGCAAGTATGCTCCTTGCTTGTAAGACCCCTGAACCATGTCGACAAACTTGTTTTCGATGTCGAGAGGAGTGGTAATGTAGTGCCAGAGGATGTTGTCGCCTGTGACGTTGGGAGCGTAATCTCCCAGAAGCTTGACGCAGCGGGCCGCCTCTTTTTCCCTTATTCTATACCAGTTCTTGGCTCCGCCATCCTTCAAGTTATATGGCGCATGCAGAGAGATGAGACCCGTGTGCTTTCCCAGGGGCGCCTGTTTCGGATCGTGAAGCGAAGGAAAGCAGCAGTTGAGTCCACCGGAATAGAGATCCCCGCTGTGAATTGCGTCATAGTGTTTCACCAGGCTTTCCTGTGACTCATAACCAAGAACGACGATGAATGCCTTGTCAAGATCCGGATTGCCCTGGGCGGCTCTGAAAGTCGGGGCCTCATCCAAAGCGAGGTGCACGTGGAACAAGCTTGAAAGCTCCCACTTCCAGTCATTGGTTCTTGTGACAAAAGAAGAATCCAGGTTCTCCCGACCAACATACTTGAAAAAAGTCTGGTAAGGATCGAGACTACTGGCAACGAATTTCCGAGCGGTGTAGATAGTCCCATCGTCAAGCTCCACGCCCTTGGCTGTTCCATCCTCTACCATAATCCGTTTCACGGTCACGGGAGAGATGATCATCCCTCCGTGTCGATAGAGAACCTTTGTGAACAAATGGGCAAGATGGTGGGACCCACCGACCACCAAGCGGTAATTCACCGCCCGGTTGAACAGTAACGGGACGAGGTAGCTTACGCCCTCCAGATCGTAGTGCAATCCCCACATGCAAGAGAGATAGAGAAATAGGGTTCGCACCCTGTCATTTTCAAAAAGCTCGTTGACGATCCCCTGAGGAGTCTTCTCTGTCCACTCGCTGATTTCTCTTCCGACATCAGTAGTCTGCAATTTTATCATTTGCTCGAAGGCCGGTTTTGCCATCTCATAGGTGGCCGGTCCCAGGAAGTCCTCCGTGAGCACGCGAAACCTGTCATGGACACGCCTGTATGTCTCTGCATCTTTCTTCGAGAACTCGGCAATCGATTCGCAGGTCTTGTCCACATCCTGATAGAGGCATAACGATGAACCGTCTGCAAAAGGCATAGCCATGACAAGGGAGGGAAAAACGAATTCGAGATCATAGTCTTTGGTCAGATAGTCCTCAAAATCCCTGAGTGGAGGCGCATAATCGACCATGGGCATGTACACTGCGTGTGTGTTGTGGAGAAAGCCCGGGAGAGTTACCTGTTCTGTGGCCAACCCGCCTCCTGCCTCAAACCGCTTTTCCAAGAGGAGGATTTTCAGACCGGCTTTCGCAAGGTAGGCTGCCACCGTCAATCCGTTGGGCCCGGCGCCCAGGATGATGCCGTCGTATTCTTCTGCCATATGGCTCCTCCTTTGTTCTCGGGGGTGTATCTCTGTCCCCTAAGGCGAGATTTCTGATGAACCGTGCCCCCCAGAAAAGTTATAAGCAAATTTGCCTGTATGAACTGATATCTCCCTAATTTAGACAATGGCATCATTTTTCTTGACATGTCAAAGCAGTAATTTTTATGATGATCATAAATTAAACTTATATAATCGGGCCGTCTCCCATCTCATGGACTTAAGTCTGAACCAGCTAAAAGCATTCTACCATGCAGCCAACTCCGGCAGTATTACCAGAGCCGCAGACAGGCTATTCATCACACAGCCGGCGGTGAGCATGCAGATCCGGTCGCTGGAGACCCAATGCGGGGTTCAGCTCTTTCGACGCACAAAAAAACCGTTGGAGTTGACCGAGTCCGGCAAACGCTTGTACCAGGTCGCTCGGAAGATATTTCTTCTCGTCGGAGAAGCCGAACGAATCTTGTCTGAAGAGAGCGAAGCCGTTTTGGAACCGCTGAAAATTGGGAGTACAAAGACGCTGGTCCGACATTTCCTCGCCGGTTATATCTCGAGGTTTCGGAGAGCCTTTCCGAAAATCCAGATCCAGGTAGATGAAGGAAGTTCAGAGGAGATGCTGAGGAGTTTGGTCGAGACACGCAACGATGTGGCCATCGTGGGTCGTCTCCCCTACGACGAAAAACTGAAGGCCATACCGTTCATACAGGATGAATTGGTGCTCCTGGCAGCCCCCGGGCATCGCTTGTGTTCGAAGGATGAGGTTTCCATAGAGGATCTGGTAGGGGAAAATCTCATACTCAGGGAAAAGGGGTCAGGAACTCGACGAGTTATTGATACGGTTTTTGAAGATAAGGGCATATTCTTCTCCGCTTTTATTGAGACGGGTAACGTCGACTTTCTCAAAGAGATGGTACGAACGGGCAATGGAGTTACCTTGCTCGCCCGCATGGGAGTAGACCGGGACCTTGCCGGTGGAAACCTTGTGGCGCTGCCCGTCAAGGATGGCCCGTTTATTCTCGACATAGACATAGTAATCAATAGAGAAAGAACTCTCTCTCACGCTGACGAAGAATTCCTCAAGGTGCTCATGGACCGTTGAGCGGTCGATGCGTGAAAAAGTTTGCCATCAGACTCAAGAAATGTTTAGAACAGAGCCTCTCAGGAGGGTACTATGCAAAGCCGCTCGTGGGTGCTCGTCCAGATTTTCGTTGGACTCTTATCGGTCTGCCTTTTCGCTTGTGAGAAAACCCCCAGGAAACAAGTACGCATACCCGAAGTCTCGGTAGCTCATCCAGTCGAACAAGAGATTACCAGGTACCTGGAATACACGGGCAATACCGTAGCGTTGGAATATGTCGACATTCGTGCAAGAGTGGCCGGTTTCTTGAAGAAGATCAATTTTGATCCTCAGGCCCAAGTGAAGGCCGGTCAAATTCTCTTTTTGATCGATCCCCGTCAATATCAGGCGCAACTGGATGAGGCCAAAGCAAAGTTGGAGGCAACCAAGGCCCAATACGAGCTGGCCAAAATAAACGAAGAGCTTGCGAAGGCTCTGGAAGCGAAAGAGGCCGTGAGCTGGCTCAGGATGCAAGAGGCCATTGCCAAGAGCGGGGTCTCCAAGGCCGATGTCGATTTAGCCCAGGCTGCGGTGGACAAGGCTAGACTTGACTTGGAGTACTCCCAAGTCGCATCGCCCATTGACGGGCGGGTGAGCAGGAACCTTGTGGACGTCGGCAACCTGGTTGGAGCGACCGAAAAGACGCTTCTCACTACTGTTGTCAACGATGAATTTGTATATTGTTACTTCAACCTCAGTGAATTGGATCTGCTTGCGGCGAGAAGAGCCCACGCAGCAGCCGTTGCCAGTACGATAAGATCGCACAATATTCCTGCATACTTGGGATTGGCAGACGAACCCGGGTTCCCGCATGAAGGTTTCGTAGACTTCGTGGACACCAAGTTGAACCCAGCCACGGGAACGATCCAAGTGCGTGGAGTGTTCTCCAACACGGACAGACTTCTTCTATCCGGCATGTTTGCACGTGTCAGGCTACCTTTGGGAACCCAAAAGTCTCTGCTGATACCCGATACGGCTGTACAATTCGACCGGGATGGAAGGTCGGTCCTTGTGGTTAATCCAGACAACGTCGTTGAGCAAAAACGTATAAAGATTGGTCAGGACGTTGAAGGAATGAGGGTGGTGGAAGAGGGTCTGAAATCAACGGATAGGGTTATCGTTGAGGGAACACAACGAGCCCGTCCGGGATCGAAAGTGAACCCCGAACTCCTGCCTGCAGCGCCTCAGAAAAACGACTCGGGGTCTCCAGCGAAAACACGGGACAAGTAGACGGAGGCCATGTCATGATCAGCCGTTTCTTTATCAATCGGCCCGTTTTTGCCTCTGTAATTTCATTAGTCATCATGCTGGCCGGGGGTGTGGCAATATTCTCCCTGCCTATTTCTCAATTCCCTGAGATAACGCCGCCTATGGTCCAAGTGACTGCCTCCTACCCCGGTGCTTCCCCACAGGTGGTCGCCGACACCGTTGCGGCGCCCATTGAACAGCAGGTCAATGGTGTGGAGAAAATGCTCTATATGTACAGCACCAGTGCTCGTGATGGTTCCTACAACCTTAAGATTACATTTGAACTTGGGACCGATAATGACATGGCAACCGTGCTGGTGCAGAATCGAGTGCAGTGGGCGATGGCTCAGTTACCGACTGAGGTGCAGCGCCAGGGAGTGAACACGAAGAAGGCTTCCACGTCATTTGTCACCGTCCTGTGCCTCTATTCCCCTGACGGATCTTATGACGATCTTTTTCTGACTAATTATGTAACAACCACCATCAAGGATCCTTTAGCTCGCCTCCACGGTGTCGGCGACATAAGCCTTTTTCCGTCTAGAGATTACAGCATGCGGGTTTGGCTCAACCCCAACAGGCTTCAGCACAACAGTCTCACCACGAATGACGTGGTCAATGCGCTTAAGAGTCAGAATGTTCAAGTCGCTGCAGGCCGTATCGGGCAGCAGCCTGCCCCTGCGGGCCAGGTTTTAGACCTGCCTGTGGATACTTTGGGCCGTCTGACCGAAGTGAACCAGTTTCAAGACGTCATAGTCAAGACAGGCCAAGACAGTAGTATTGTCCGGGTGAAGGATGTTGCAACCGTGGAACTCGGAGGGAAGAGTTACGATACCACGTCGTACTTCAATGGGAAACCATCGGCAACCATGGTCATTTATCAGACTCCCGGGTCCAACGCTCTTCAAGTGGCCGATGAAGTCCACCGGAAGATGGAGGAATTGAAAAGAGATTTTCCTGCAGGGGTTGATTACAAGATCGTTTATGACACCTCGGATTTTGTGAGGGCATCAATTCGTGAGGTGGTGATTACCCTTGTTCAGGCATTTATCTTGGTCTTCATCGTGGTGTTAATCTTCCTCGGGAATTGGCGAGCCACTCTGGTTCCGGTAACTACCATTCCTGTTACCATAATAGGCGCATTTGCCCTGATGTATGCCATGGGCTTTTCCATCAACATGATCACCCTGTTCGGGCTGATCTTGGCCATTGGGATAGTGGTGGATGATGCTATCGTAGTAGTAGAGAATGTGGACCGCAATATGGTTCAGCATGGCCTCTCCGGGAAAGAAGCGGCCATTAGGGCAATGCACGAAATCACCGGGGCAATAATCGGGATCACCCTGGTGCTTATG
>JAUPKT010000186.1 GCA_030837305.1 Thermodesulfobacteriota bacterium | reverse complement strand
CTACCGGTCGCTGCATGATTGAGGGTCGCACCTAGAGCAAGGGATGAAACTACTGAACTGAGGCCATAGCGCACAATCGTGTCTACTTCCTCGTCGAGCACATTGAAAACCAGAATGGGGGCGTCGATGCGATTTTCTCTGAGCATAGCGCCTTCATCGGGGAAGGCCACGCCGAGGTAGTGTACGCCATTCTCCAAAGCAACGCGAGAGGTTCGAATGGAATCGTTGCCGTATCCAAAGCTTTTCACCACCGGCATTATTTCAACGCTTTCGCCGACGATGCGGCGAATGGTTTTTATATTTGCCGCTACGGCGTCAAGGTTTACGATCAGGCGGGTGGGGCCAATGGAGCCGACGAGTTCACGGGCAATACGCTCCAGTCGAAACCAGCGTGAACCTTTGAAGAGTACCACGTCGCCTCGGTTCACGACTTTTTCCAGCTCAATGGCTGCCTCGTTGTAGCTTCTTGTTTCGGAGATTCTCTTGGAGGACATTCCTTCCATCACAGCGGCCTGGCCGATGAGTGTGGCATTGTCCCCGACGGTGATCAAGTGATCTACGCCTGCTCGCACCACGTCCCTGCCCACGGCGCGATGTTCTTCGGAACTATGAAGTCCCAAGTCCAGCATTTCACTGAGTATCGCGATTTTTCTACGGCCTCGGCCAACTTTAGCCAAAACGTCCAGGGCACCCTTCATGGAAGCCGGGTCCGAATTATAGGTGTCGTTGATGAGTGTTACGCCGGTAACCGTGGTATGAATTTCGAGACGCATGGGAGAGGGATGAAACTCTTCCAGCCCTCGGGCTATGGCCTCTTCAGAAGCCCCCAAGAGCTTGGCCGCGGCCGAGGCTGCCAGTGCATTGAGCACATTGAACCAGCCTGGTACAGGAAGCGTTATCTTCAGCTCTCTGCCAAACAAGGTCATGAGGAATCGGTGTCCCTTATCGGGTGACGGCTGAACTGCCTCGGCTCTCACGTCTGCGTCGGAGGAAAAGCCAAAGGTGACTTTTCTTGCCTTGAAGCGATTCAATAATCTCAAGCTGAGAGGATCATCAGCATTGAGCACGAGAAACGAGTCGTCTTTCAACCCTTCAAAGAGCTTCTGTTTTTCTTCAAGTGTGTTTTCCAGCGTACCAAGGCCGCCGATATGGGCCTTACTTATGACCGTGAGGATTCCATGGTCCGGGTTTATTATTTTCTGCAGTCTTTCCATTTCTCCCGGAAGACTTATCCCTGCCTCTATGATTGCGATTTCGTGTTCGGGCCGTAATCCCAACAGTGCCAGGGCAGCACCTACCTGGGTATTGTATGACAAAGGAGATCGATACGTACGCCTGTCCTGACAGAGTATGGATGCCAACATCTCCTTGACGAGGGTTTTTCCGTTGCTGCCCGTTATGCCTATAATGGGTATTGTGTGGAGAGATCGGTAATGACCGGCCAGTGCTTGAAGAGCGAGAAGGGTATCCGGGCAGAACATCATGGTGGCACCGCGAGGCAAATCCTGTTCAAGAAGGGCCTCGTTCCCCACCACTGCAGCCACTGCTCCGAGATTAAGGGCCTGAAGGGCAAAATCGTTTCCATCAAAATGACGACCCTTGATCGCCCAAAAGATCCTGTCTTCTCCCATGGGTTTTCGGGTATCGATGGAGACACCCGATAACACGCCTCCCCCGGGGCCTTTGATCTTGAGTGGCCTTATGACTGCTATTACTTGCTCGAGGTCTAAGAAATGCTGATTTTCTATACCGTGTTTTTCCACGAGATTCGCGCCCGGGCAAAAGGAGTTTTGCTCGATGAACTCGCTCGGGGAAAGGCAACGTGAACTCATTTCTCGAAACACAAGCCGGGATAATCTGTCTTACGGCTCCCGCAGGGCCTTTAGAAGCCTGCGAGCGTTGAAAAATGCTGTATCATGACACACCCGAAATTACAACACGAGTGGAAACCGTGTTCTCCGGTATGATATAATAATGTCTGGGATTTATGGCAGCTTTTTCGGAGTGTAATTCCGTGAGATATTTCATCCTTTACCCTTGAAGAGAAAACCCGTGCTTGATCTCCAAGTCTTATTTCTTACCCTGATTCCGGTATTTTCGGGCATTGTTCCCCATGATGGTTTGACATCGATAACTCCGAGTGCGCTCTTTGGCATTTCGGAGCCGCTGACAAAGGAATTTCTTATGGGAACCTGGAAAACATCCGAAGAGTTCTTTAAATGGGGGATTACGGATCGAGAAAAGGCTACTTTGAGGCCATTTCGTAAAGCCGGGTATGTGAGTTTCAACAGAGACGGGACCCTGAAAATGGCCAATCTCTTCCAGCCCACTGAAGGTCGATGGGAGATACGGGAGACCGGATTGGTGTTGACAGATCCTCGTTATCCCCAGGCCACGGAGCGAGTCGTGCCTCTCCGCAAGAGGGACCATGATCGGATATGGCTTCTCTTGCCTTTTTCAGGCGGAGCCATCGGCGTCGGCATGGTGAGAGTGCCGGACGAGGAATTCCAGGCTTCGGAGACTGCTGCAAGAAAAGATATGAGAGAGAGAGCCAGGGAAAAGGATCGTTTCTTGGGGAGAACCCGTGATGTCACTGTCATTGATTCATCTGAGAAAACGGGGCCTGGGGATGACGTAGCTGCCGAAAGGAAGGATCAGGAGCCTGAGCCCTTGCCATGGCCACGTTAAGACACACAGGAAAAGTTAATACCGGAAAGATGAAGTCTTTCAGGATCTTTTGTTTTTCCTCTCCCGAGTGTTTTTTAACTGAATGTCTTTCTCGATTATTCGATTCATTAAAGATCTTATGTCTTCATCACGTAATGGTTCCAGCAGGGATCTGACTTTTTGTTGCTCTCGTGGATTAAGGGGGTATTCTTTGTCAGGCGGTTGGTTTTCTTGAGGGGGAGAAATGGAAGAGCGCTGTAAGAATCGAATTTCCTCAAATTGAGCGGCGTCAGGACTTAAACAGGCATTTATCTTCAGCAGGAGTACTTGCTTGAGGGCCGCCATTTCATTCATCCAGACGGATGAATCGACAGCTAAATGGATGGTGTTTCCCGTGATTCGTTCAACGCGTGCATGGCGTGCTATGGTTGGATTTACAATCTTTGGCCACAAATGCACGACCTGATGCCGAGAGTATGCTCGCATCAACCCGTATTGGTTTAGTAGTTGGTGCAACACATTAGCTGCCGGAACCGGACTATTGAGGCGCTCTCTTTTCACGTTGAGGGACCTTTTGGGGCCGTATATTCCAAATCGTGATCTACCGCCATGATGGAATTGAGACTTAAGGGGAAGCACAATCTGATGGGTCCCCTTGGATCTTTGCAATGGCATGGGGCAATGCAGCTATAACAGCTTCAAGATTTTCCACCGCTCCATTGGGACTACCCGGCAGATTGACGATAAGGGTGTTGCCCCGAATTCCTGCTATAGCTCTGGAGAGCATTGCATAGGGAGTTTTGAGTGCGCTTGCGGACCGCATGGCTTCCGCTATGCCTGGGACAATTCTTTTGACGACAGCCAACGTGGCCTCCGGGGTAACATCCCTGGGAGCCACGCCGGTGCCTCCAGTGGTGAGAATAAGATCTACGGTGCCTTCATCTGCCCAATTTTTCAGGATGTCCGCTATTATCGATTCCTCGTCCGGACATATTGTAGTGCAAGAGACGTGAATGTCTCTTGAAGTCAAATAATCCTCGAGCAACGGCCCTGACGCATCATTTCTCTTGCCCTGAGATGAACGGTCACTAACAGTTAGTATTGCCGCACGCAACAAGTTTGTACGTCCCGCCTTGAGTCTGTGGGTTGAGTTCAGGTTGCATGATGCCCCGAGGGACATCCTTTACGTCCATTGTGGCCGCTTCGAGTTGTTGTTTCAAGAATCCGGCCGCTCTCCAAGGATCAACAGTAGAACCGCACGTGAAAATATCCACGGCCGCGTATCCATGTTCCGGCCAGGTGTGAATTGTCAGATGTGATTCTGCAATCACAACCACCCCGGAAACCCCTTGGGGATTGAAATCTTGAAACGCCGTTTTCAGTACAGTAGCCCCGGCTACTTCAGCAGCCTGGGACATGATTCTTTCCAAGTAATCGAGGTTGTCTAATTTCTGCCTATTGCAGGACCAGAACTCGATCAGAAGATGAATTCCCAAAGCTTTCATCGTCATCCCCCGTACCGAGTGGGCTGTCGCCTCTCGCGAAAGTGGTGAAATCCCTACCGCAGCTACTCCGATATTTTCGATGGTGCCCTGCCATCAATATCGGGCTACTGCCCCCTAGCCTCCCAACTGACTACGTAATACCATCACCTTGTCTTGCGCTCTGTTGCGCGCACCAAGGATGTCACCTCCAGGGGAGACAAGTCCCCTGAACCTGGAGGTATTACGGTCTCAACCTTACGAGAGGAAAACGTCTTGTTTCCCCTCTAAGGTATCTCCTTTCGGCCACATTTTGTTTTTCGATGGATGCAAAAGACATGTGTCGAGAGCAGGAACCGAGTGAACGGAACGGAATTCCGTGTGGGGATTTGTCTGAGGTATGTGCGTTTGTTCGGCTCATTTTCTCGACCCAGGGCGTATGCCCCGTTTGTTGATTTCAACCTGAAATTATTGCCCCTTTCAGTTGCAACTTGTCAAGAAAAAAATTCTAAATTCTTCCT
>JAUPKT010000034.1 GCA_030837305.1 Thermodesulfobacteriota bacterium | reverse complement strand
GCAATATGGCGATACTTTAGTGCCATCAAGAGATTGAGGAGAAAAAAATTGCCTGAAATCCTATGGCCGAAAATGACGGTTGGAAGCTGATATTCCTATCTTATTCAATTAGTTAGGGTTTTGTTGGGTTTCGTGATCAAGTATGCGCTTTTCCTAATGAACTGAGTTTTACTCAAGATCCATATAACGGACGGAACTCTTTAGACAAAATTCTTGACTTGGGCCTTTCCAAATGATAAAGTAAGCGCAATAGGCTGGATATTTGCATATACTTTATCATGGGGGTCGGGCCATGGATGAAAGCGCGGCGGTCAAGAGATTCCAGAGGCTAAAGGTTGTAACCATTGAACAGCTTGTCGATTTGCTTGAGTCTTCTGTCATCACCGTCAGAAGACAGCTGAAAAAGTGGAAGGCGTACACGAGCTTCAACATGAATGGGCGCTATTACACCCTGCCGTGGATTCCCCGGTTTGATGAAAACGGCATCTGGAAGTATCAGCGGATCCTTTTCTCGAAGTATGGGACCCTCAGCCAAACCATTTGCCAGCTCATCGGGCGATCTGAAACGGGCTTGAGTGCCAGGCAGATTGCTCAAGTGGTCGAGGTGGCGTCTAACAGTTCGGTGTTTTCCAGTTTGCAGCGTGTTGCCGGCATACGACGGGAAAGGCAACAGGGACGTTTTGTGTATTTTTCCGATGAGCGATACCAAGAGCAGAAAGCAGCTTTATGTCAAGAGCAGCAATCAAGGCTTCCCTCAGATGCCGAGGCCGTGATGATCCTTGTTCAATATATCAAACACCCGCGGAGCAGCATTGAGGAATTATCTGAGAGGGTTAACGGGCAAGGGCGAAGCATTGACCGCAATGTGATTCATAGATTTCTGGAACATCATGGCTTGCTAAAAAAAATTCCGGATACAAAGTGATCCGTTGTCTCCAGAGCCATATGGATAAGATTGTGGAGGGAGTTTCTCCAGGAAGGCTGTTTCCCGAGATCCCCACAATTCACTTTTCTCCGCAAGGGGATTGTTGCGCCAGGAACCTCACGGTGCTGAAGACACGGGAGAAGAAGGTCGTGACGTTGGATATTGGCCCATTCCGGGCCAAAGAGACTGTCCTGCAATCTCTCGAAGATGGAACGATTTACGCCTGCCAGGAGTTGAAGGCTCTTACGCCCCAGCGGTGCACGTTTGGATATGATGTCATTGTCTATGTGGGCTACGCCCTCTTTGTTCACTGTCGCGGCGAACAGGAGATCATCAAGGAATTGGCCGCGAGAAACATCTCGATTTCGGACAGAGAGATCAGCTTCCTCGGCAAGAAATTCGTCACCTACCTCGCCGTGGCCCATCGGGAAAGCCGGCAACACATCCGGAAGGCCATGGAGCGGCGTGGCGGATATATTCTGCACCTCGATGGTACCTGCGAAGCGGACAGTCCGCATCTTTTTTCAGGGCTTGATGGGATCGCCGAACTCGTCCTTGAGAATGTGAAACTGCCCTCTGAAAGGGCTGATTTGCTCGTTCCTTTCTTGAGGCAGATCAAGGGGCAATACGGCGACCCGATCGCATTGGTTCACGATATGGGCAAAGGGATCCTTTCGGCGGTAGAAACGGTCTTCCCGGGCAAACCTGACTTCATATGCCACTTTCACTTCTTGAGAGACATCGGCAAAGACTTGTTGGAGGATGAATACCAGCGGATCAGGAATCGTCTCAAGAAGCACAGGATCCGTTCATCGTTGCGACAGATGGCCAGGAACCTCGAAAGGGCGGTTGGACAAGAGCGCAAGGCAATGGAGATGCTATATGTCGGCATAAGCAAGAGTGGGGATACGGATCTATCCTCCTTCCGCAAGATGCCCGCTCTTGCCGCCTTTGCGCTGATCCACTGGGCCTTTGACACATCGGCCCAATTGAATGGATATGGCTTCCCCTTTGATCGTCCTCATCTGCTCTTCTACCATAGATTGAAGGCGATCTACATCCTCGTAGAAGCGATTCGACAAACCCCACAGAGGCACGAGCAAACCCATCGGCCTCTCAATCAACTCTTCAGATCGATCAAGCAGCTCATGGATGACTTGGCACTGGGGAAATCCGTCGCCCAACTCGATGAGCGCGTGGGCGTCTTCGACACCCTACGCAAAGCCCTTCGTATTGCGCTTCCGGAAGGCAAAGACGGTCTCAATGATGATGGCGATGACACAGACATGAAAACAATCGAGGGAAGGGTAAAGGGATTCCGAGAACAAATCGTCTCCGACAGTAGGCTCTCAGGAAAAGAGGAATACAAGAAGATGATTCAGCAGATTGACATGTACTGGAAAAAGCTCTTTGCCGATCCCATCGCCATGCATACCCCCCAAAATGAGGTGTTCATCCAACCCCAACGCACCAACAATATCTTGGAGCGTTTTTTCCGCGACATCAAGAAAAAGGCCCGCAAAAGGACCGGCACCATCTCTTTGACCAAGACACTGAAGACGATTCTTTCCGATACGCCTCTTGTAAAAAACCTGGACAAGGAGGAGTATCTCAAGATCATTCTGGATGGATGCGATACCTTGCAAGAGCGATTCGCAAGAATTGACAGCAACCTGGTTGTGGAGGAGTTGGAAAGGAGCAAGAAGGAACCTGGCAGGGTTTCTCGCGAACTAAAGGAGATAATCAGAGACCCGGCGTTCCGAATAAAACTGGGGCTTCTGTTCGGGTGTTAAGCAAAATCGATACCAACCGTCATTTTCGGCCATAGTGAACATATGGTGTGGGGAGTCCTGTTTTTAGGCGGCTTTTGATCGGGGCGGTTGTGG
>JAUPKT010000185.1 GCA_030837305.1 Thermodesulfobacteriota bacterium | reverse complement strand
TATGACATCAACAGTGTGCCCATCATCATCCGGCGGAAGATTGAAGCCGTCATTTTAGCCCTTGCAAATGGTAGCCCGCAGACCAGAAAACTGGATACGACCGCCCGGAAAATCCTCCGGCACATGCTCTCTGGTCTGAAACGTTAGATGTGGAGGGCCACGTCTGGGAAACAAAGGCCCTGTACGTACTGTTCCTTTGAGGATTAGAAAATGGACATACTCGTCATCCTTGGCCATCCAAACCCCCACAGCTTCAACCATGCCATAGCTTCCGTGGTGCGCGAAACCGCTCAGGACAATGGACATCGTGTGATATTTCACGATCTGTACGCCGAGCAATTTGATCCACTCCTTCCCAGGACGGAAATCCCGGAATACGGACTAGTCCCAGAGGACATTCAACGCCATTGTGAAGAGCTAAGGTCGTCCGATGGCATAGTCATTGTCCATCCTAATTGGTGGGGTCAACCACCAGCCATTCTAAAGGGATGGGTGGACAGGGTCGTTCGTCCGGGCATAGCCTACCGATTCGATGAGGGGGACACCGGCGACGGCGTCCCCGTTGGGCTGCTCAAAGCCGAAGCGGCTTTAGTTCTTAACACTTCCAACACCCCGGATGACCGGGAGCAATCAGCTTTCGGCGACCCCCTGGAATTACTTTGGAAACGTTGCATTTTCAGTTTGTGCGGCGTCCATATTTTCCGGCGCAGGATGTTCAATGTCATTGTCACGAGCACTCACGCCCAGCGACAATCCTGGCTTAATGACACTCGGCAACTGGTGACCGAACTTTTCCCCAGGGAGCCGCACAGCAATTGTCGAGACACGTAGGAGCCCTATACCGGATCATTCTGTTGTGGTCTTGAGGATTGGGTTTCCGAGAGAACCGGAATTTCTTTACCGGTGAGGGCATAAAAATGCTTGTTGCGGCCGAAGCCTTGACCATTGCCAGTTTAACATGGCAGCACCCGTTATCCACATCGTCTAAGGCATTAGGAGGGGCATCCCGGTGAAGGTATGCCCCTCGCTCCCCCCGGAGCGCAGGCCCTCTATCGCTCAATTTCCGTACAGTTGGCTCCAACAAACCTGCCCGTCATTCCGCCACCCCGGAATTGGAGGACTTTTTCCTGGAGCCATCTCACCCACTAGAAACTAGGCCCACAACACTCGGCAACGACAAAGTCTCCAAAATTTTCACAGAGTGATCCGCTTTGGCGTCGCAATAATAGACGTAATAGGTGCGCCTCATCATGTCAGTAAATTGGCCCTTCTGTAGTATGAGTCTTGTCACTGCTGGTTGCGGAGAACCCTAACCCTGCGTAGCACCCAAACACCATGAAGAGTAAAACCGGGAGTACGAATGGACTCACCCAAGAGAAGTCGACCCCAAACGTTGTCGTCAAGAAATGGCAAAGTACACAGGACAGACCCATAATGGTCACTGCGCCCACGGCAAACATTGTGCCGAAAACGAATATTCTCACCATGACCGATTCACCTGGGTTTGCTCCCATTGACCCTGCCTGGAATCCCGTACAAACCGAGAAACGACCACTACAAATTTGACCGCTGTCTTGTCCACATGCCCGACCTATTCATCTTTTAAGCACGGATCGTGCCAAGGCTTGAGCCGTCGTCCGTCACGCAAACGAAGACAATAATGTTAATATGTTAGCATTCTCGTGCCCCACGAGGGCGGAAGCCAGAGGGCCCCGGACAGGGCAGAGAAAACGAGCGATATCGATCAGACTGGGTGAAGCATCGGCAAATCACCAGGAAAATGAAGGGGCTGGAAAATGGGCGAAATGCGCCCATAAGGGGGCTATTTTGGGCGAATACCGCCCGTGATGCCAATCTTTCTCAACAGGCGCGCAAAGGCATAGCGTGAAATGCCCAACAGACGTGCAGCTTCCTGCGTCTTGACATTGGATGCTCTCAATGCCTCTTCAATCAAGGCCCGTTGCGTTTCTCCAACGGCCGTATTCAGGGGGTTATTGCGAGCGATATGATGTGGGCTCTCTCTTGGCGGTTTTTCCTCAGTGTCGCCAAGGATAATGTGGTCGGGTCTGATTAACCCTCCCCGAGACAGTATCAGGGCTCTCTCCAGGATGTTTCTCAGTTCCCTCACATTCCCGGGCCATGAATGTCGGCTGAGGCGTCGGAGGGCATCAAGGCTTACTTCCGGGGTGTGCGGCAACCCCATGGTTGATACAAGCCTGACAACCAATTCTTTCACCAAGACGGGGATATCCTCTTTTCGTTCTCGGAGCAGAGGCAAGTGTATGGGGAATATGTTCAAGCGGTAAAAAAGATCTTTACGAAAACGTGACTCCGCGACCTCCATATCCAGATTTCTGCTCGTGGCAGCGATCAATCGTATATTGACAGTGATTTTCTT
Source organism: Thermodesulfobacteriota bacterium (assembly GCA_030837305.1). Lineage (GTDB taxonomy): Bacteria > Desulfobacterota > Desulfomonilia > Desulfomonilales > Desulfomonilaceae > JAUPKT01. The sequence continues at coordinate 1,556 of JAUPKT010000185.1, read as the reverse complement.
CTCCCCTCCCACTCGGGTGAAGGACAAGGTGTCCAAAAAGGTAAGAAGTTTGCCCTGAAGAACGTGAGACAATTCGCCTATTTCGTTCAGCAGGAGGGTCCCGCCCTCAGCCAGTTCCAGCAGACCACGCTTTCTCCGTACCGCCCCTGTGAAGGCACCGGCTTCATGGCCGAACAGTTCCGATTCAGCCAGTTCATGCGGAATTGCCGCACAGTTTAGCCCATAGAATGGTCCCCGGGAACGCAAGGAGCGATCGTGAATATAGCGGGCCAGATGATCTTTACCTGTCCCGCTCTCCCCGGTCAGAAGAATTGTGGTGTCGGTATCCCCGGCTATACGTGCTTTGGCCAAGATGTACTGCATTGCTTCTGAGGGATAGTCGTCCAAGCGGGACTGATCATCGCTCGAAATCTCCGGACGAACAGGCATTTCCCTTACGATACCGCAAACCCCAATTATGTCATGGGACGGACTCCATAGGGGGAACCGAACGCAGCCCACTGCGATCGGCAAGGACTTGTATAATAAGGTCTCCTGGGTCTCAATGGTCTGACCCTCCAAGACGCGGGATTCAACTTTTTTATTCTGCACGCCTATGTGGTTACCAAATAACTCTTCATCGGTCCTCCCAATAATGTCCGGAAGCTGCTTGTCAAGCAGTTTTATCATGGCCGCATTCACATCTGTAAATCGTAACTCCCAATCCTTAATGAAGATTCCATCACGGGCTGTTTCGACCAAGGTCTTGAAGCGCCTCTCACTCTCCAGGAGCGCCGCTGTTCTCTCCTTGACGGTCTCTTCCAATTCGGCCCGATGGCGTTTGATTGCATCCTGGGCTTGCTTCATCTTGAGTAATGATTCAATTCTGACTCTCACCTCCAGGCTGTCAATGGGTTTCGCGACAAAATCATTAACGCCGAGCTTAACGGCCCGAAGGCGGGTGTCTTTGTCGTCGAGGATTGTGACCATGATGACGGGAATATCGCTGATCTGAGGATTCTCTCGTATTCTCCGAACGACTTCAAACCCGTCCATGCCGGGCATCAGCACGTCCAGGAGCACCAGGTCAAATTCCGCCGTGAGCTTGTCAAGCGCTTCGAGTCCGCCAGAGGCCGATTCGGTAGTGTACCCAAGGAAGGCCAAGAGCTCTTCAAGCAGCACGCGATTCTGAACTTCGTCATCGATAATCAGGATTCGATTGGGGCTTGCCATGGTGAGCCTTTCAACAACAGGGTTCTTATGCAGCGTCTTCTTTCCGCACTTTCGCAAATCCAGATAGAGTCTCGAAGAAGATCCCCGTGTCAAACGGTTTGGTCAGGTAGGCACAGCAGCCTGCCTCTCGCGCTCTCGACTCATCATCCTTCATGGCGTGGGCAGTCAGGGCAACCACGGGGATGTGGGCTGTTGAATCCTTCTGTTTCAGCATTCTCGTTGCCGTCAGTCCATCCATGCCCGGGAGTGATATGTCCATAAGGATAAGCGCTGGAACCTCCTCTTCGGCTACCTTCATGCCCTCTTCTGCGGAGTAGGCTTTGAGCACTCTGTAGCCTCCGACC
>JAUPKT010000184.1 GCA_030837305.1 Thermodesulfobacteriota bacterium | reverse complement strand
CTCTCACGAGCCTCGGCGGACTTGGCGGCATGACCGTCTTCTCGTCCCAAAGGCCATTGAGCCTGTGCGACGTCCCAGATCGAGGACATGAAAACAGCGACACATAAAGCGACACATAAAAGGAGGGTAAGGCAGCGATTCATGAGCATCTCCATGTATTCATTTAAATTCTTGAGTTTACCAACAGACAAGGATGCCGTCAAACGTAATTCAGGTCATTGGCTCTTAGGCCGGGCCGGGTAATTCGCGAACGACACGATACCTTAACAAATCTAACCCATGCCTGAATAGCACGCTATGATTATGCGGACAAATCTCTTGCCAAGATCACGGTATCTGTGGTATGTTAATCCTACATCCATATCATGTGAAATTCAAGGAAACTCAAACGTTACCCAATCTTTTTTACCGATTGGTTTAGCTATCACCGAAAAGGAACGAAGTGCCATCCAAGAGAATGAACTCACCAAAGAAACACACTTTATCACTGATTGTGCTCTTCTGTCTCATTTTTACCCCACTTCATGGTCATGCCATGACCGCGCTCGAAATATTGGAACAGGTGGCTAAGAAGAACTTCAGCGAGGATTTTCGCATGATCCTCTCCGTCAAGACAATGAAGGGCAAGAAGCAGATCTCTGATCACTCCCTTTGGATGATGGGAAAAATGAAGCCCGACATGACGATCCTCTTTATTGATTTCGAGGAACCGCCGGACACCAAGGGCCTGAGGTTTCTCATTGAGGTGCCAAAGGGGGAAGAGCCCAGGGCTTATATGTATCTTCCGGCAACTTCAAACGTCTTACCGTTGGCCGCTGACGATCCATCAGTGGACCTTGGGGGCACCGGTCTCACCATGGAAGATATGCAGGGCTTTGTTCCGGAACGAAGCGAACGGCTGACGCTTCTTCCGGACCAGAAATCCCAGGATCGAGATTGTTTCGTGATCAAAGTCTCTCGTGCAGAAGAGAAAGCTCACAGACTCCTTTGGGTCTCGAAAAAGGATTTTATCGTCTTCAAATCCCAGAGCATCGACGCTCAAGGAAAGATAACCAGAGTGTTTCAAGTAACCGAGTTTTTCGAGACCAAAGAAGGCAAACAGTTCCCAAGAGAAGAAGAAATCGTCATTCCTGGAAAAGATATACGCATAGTGGTGCGCCAGGAACACGCTTCGTTCGGCATCGATTTCCCCAACGAATTGCTGAGCAAAGAGACTTTTGGGACTTTTCAATGGCGAGAGGGAAAGAACTGAAGGTGCTCTTAGGTATGGATTATCAAAGAGTTGCATATATGAAGGCGGTAATTTCAAAGGCGTCTTGGACTCACGCAGGCAAGCTCCTTGCAATCATGGCATTGACACTGACGGTGTCCGGTTGCGGTGTTATATCGAACCTCGACAGTATGCGGGCAAGTATGGACCAAATGGCATATTTCACGGGGGTCATGGCTTCTAACATGCCGGTGATGGCTGAGAGCACGCGACGAATGTCGATCACCGCTGACAGGATGGACCGCAAGACGACGGAGATATCCCAAAGCCTTGAAAAAAGAGGTATCTCAATAGAAAAGAACTTCTACGGGGTATCCCAGGACACACTCTCCCAGAACAAAAAGATGATAGGAGAACTTACGGGCATTAGGACTGAGCTGGGAGAAATAACCAAGTCATTAACGAAGTATCAGGAAAAAGGGGCATCCCCTGACCCGGCGAAAATAAACGCCCTGCAAGGGAAACTCAACGAACTGGAGACAAAACTGACCAATCTGTCAGTCAAGATAGGTCAGCAAGGAAGACAGCCCTCCCCGTAAACCAACACCGTCGCGGACCAATGCCTCATCTACGATTGCCCATATAGCCTTGGGAGCGCAACTGGTCTGATAAGCCATTCACCACCTTGTCGCGGTCAAAGAATAGTCTTATGGCGGTTTTTCGAACGAGTTTGTTCCCCGCATACATAAGTCTCCAGTAAAGCTTTGGAATTCTGACAAATCTGCCGACAAAGGACGCAATGCCTGACAGGGGCAGATATTTCTCGTCAATTCCCGAAATGATTTCGGGGCAGACTCTGGCGGCTTCAAGCATCTGCTCAACGGCTCTCGGAAGATCCAGAGATGGGGAAAGGTACCAGAGCTGACGCAAGGGATCGCTCTGCTCTGAAAAAAAGCATTCCTGCAATGCCGACTCCCAAAGAGTCGTGCCAGGATAAGCTCTCAATCCAAGAAATAAATTCACCGTGTAATAAGGGGGTCGTGTGTCTCTTACGAGACTGGTCACAATAAAATCCAGTGTTTCCTGTAGGGTGGCGTTGGTCTCTCCCGGTCCCCCGATGAGGAAATCCCAGAGAACGGTGAAGTTTGTTGTCCGGATTGCCTCAGCAGCTTTTTCTATGTCGTCTCTCGCAAATCCTTTCCGATAATTACGAATCATGCTTTCAGAAGCGGACTCAGGAGTGACCCAGAAGGAACTAAAACCAGCCCTTTGAAGGAGTTTCAGGAAATCCTTGGTAATACCACGCGGGCTCACACCCATAGCCGTAAACTGTGCCTTCCATGGCCGCGATGCGATCTCTTCCAATACCTCCACACAGTGATCCAAGGGGTCATTGAATACGGAATCCACGAATTCGAAAGATTCCGGACGGTACTTGAAAAGGGCTTCTTCTATCTCGTCCACCACGTCCACGGGATCTCTCAATCGCAGAGAACGTCCCTCCAGGAGTTGGTTGTACGTGCAATAAATGCATTTCTGTCTACACCCTCGTCGGGTCTGTATGTTGTAACTACTGCCCATTCGTTGATACGGACGCAGGTCAACCCATTTGCCGACGCATGCACTGCCCTGTCTGAATGGTATTGCGCTAGGTGGATTCAATGCGAACTCGCCGTTTCTGATCATCCCAATGCCGGGAATTTTATCAAGCGACTTCCTCTGTGCCAGCCCGTCAAGAAGTAGAGGGAAAGCCTGTTCGCCCTCTGATACCACTATGTAATCGGCCCCGAGGTATTCCAAAACGCCCTTAGGATAGAGACTTGCTCCAGACCCACCCAAGACGACATGTGCGTCAGTCAGTTCTCGCACACGTTTTATTATCTCCAGAATCTCCGGTAGATAAGAGCGGGGATGAAGCATATTGCAATTGTCAATATTTCGAATTGAAATCCCGACAACATCGGGACCGAAGCCTTCAATGGACCTCTTCAAGGCCTGGGGGATGTCCCGCTGGAAGCAAAGGTCGAGTAGCTTGACCTCGTGTCCTGCGTTTTCCGTTGCCGTTGCCACATAACACAGACCGATGGGAGGAGCGGCGAGCACGTCACCCTTCAAATTGCTATTGACCAGCAAAACTCTCATAGGAAAGAACCATTTAGGCAAAGATTAGCGATCAATGGTATCGGGCTCATTAAGGTAAAAGTCTCTGATGAGGGCGGCGACATATTCTTTGTCTTCCAGGCTGAGTTCGGGATAAATTGGTAGAGCTAAGACCTCTGACGCGGCTTTTTCGCTCACCGGGAAGTCGCCGGGAGAAAATCGTCCGTCATTAAGACATTCCTGCATGTGCAAGGCCAATGGATAATAGATCTCTGTGGTAACTCCGTTTTCCAGGAGGAAGTTCCGTAATGCGTCTCGGTTATGTGCCCTGATCACGTACTGATTAAAAACATGGCGCTCTCTCACAATAGGAGGCGGCATGACGCATTCATGGGTCAAACCGAGTTCAAGGAGTCTTTTGCTGTAATAACCGGCGTTGGCCCGTCTTCTCTCAGTCCACTCTTCAAGGTAGTTCAGCTTGACCCGCAGGACCGCTGCCTGAATGGCATCCAATCTGAAGTTACCCCCCACCACCTTGTGATAATATTTTGGATTGGCACCCTGATTCCGAATGATCCTCAATTTCTGGGCCAAGGCTTCATCATTGGTGGTAATCAAACCGCCGTCGCCAAAACCCCCGAGGTTTTTTGATGGGAAGAAAGAAAAACACCCGGCCAGACCCAGACCACCAGCTCGCTCCCCTCGATATTCTGATCCTATGGCTTGTGCTGCATCCTCTATTATGGCCAGTCCATGGCCCTCGCCAATCTTTAGGATGGGATCCATATCTGCAGCTTGACCAAATAGGTGGACAGGTATGATTGCCTTGGTCTTGGGGGTCACCGCACGAGGAATGAGACGAGCGTCGATGTTAAAATCCCGCTCATTAATGTCCACAAAAACCACCCGGGCTCCCAGCCTCATTACCGCTCCTGCAGTGGCAAAGAAAGTGAATGGGGTGGTGATGACTTCGTCCTCTGGACCAACGCCAACGGCCGTCAAAGACGCGATCAAAGCATCAGTTCCGGAAGAAACGCCCACGGCAAATCGACAATTGCAATAGGCCGCTATTTCCTGTTCCAGTGCCTCTACCTCCGGGCCCAGTATGAACTGCTGACTCCCAACAACCCTGTCCAGGGCCTCCCGTATTTGGTCTCCTATTTTCTCGTGTTGGGCTCTGAGGTCCAGCAACGGCACCTTCCGAGCTGCACGCACACTCTCCATAATGTCTCCGATGCGTAAACCTTATACTTGAATCGATTTCTGAGCTATCGGGCTGTAAGTCGGGGCGTTCTTGGCTGTCTTGCCTTTTAGATGAACATGATAATATTCGTATGTCATTGGCCGGCCATCTCCGATGGCACGGGCATCCACGATGTCTCCAACGAAGATCGTGTGTGTTCCCACGTCCATCGTCCGAAACAACTTCGCCTCCATGATCCCAAGAGAGAAGTCAATAACCAATGGACATCCGGTTCTTCCTTCAATCCATTTTGCCTGTGCAAGCTTGTCAACATCTCGACCTGACCGAAAGCCAAAAAGCCCTATGAACGTCATAGGAGCCGCTTGGCTAAGAATCGAGACGCCGAAAACACCACTCTCAAGAATGAAATCATGGGTTAAGTTTTTCTGGTTAATGATCACGCCGAATCTCGGCGGATCAGACGTAACCTGAAGCACGGTGTTGACGATCTGGCCGTTCATTCGTTCTTCGAGTTTTGATGTAACGACGTATAAGCCGTAACTCACTTCATTAAAGACCTTATAATCTAATTCCTCCGTCACGTTGTCACCTCGAAGTCTCCCGATACGTGAGGTCTCTCGTAATAATATCCACCCCACTAGATGCGGGCATAATGCAGTAAACCCCTTACCCGGTCAAGGTGAAAACCCAACCGGTCCCAAGTATAAGTTGCACAAGAACGCAACTTAGCTGCGTGGAAGCCCGACGTCTTGTGGGCAGCCTCGCAAGTGCCACAACCAGAGGGCGTACTTTACGCGGAGCCTCCCCAAAGCCCCACCGGATTTGCCTGCCGAGAGAACGACCACCAGTCCCAGAAATAAAACATTGAGACTCAAATTGCACACTTGAACGGCCTTCAGAATTGCTGTCTGCCCCGCTCCATAATGCTTACGGAAAAAAGTATATCTCGAACGATAAAATTCTATTCGTGCAGCAGATCCCAACGTGTTGGCCGTGGCTCCCTGCAAATGAATAGCGGTTGCTGCAGGATGATGGCATATCTGCCAACCCGATCGTCGGAGTCGAACCGCCAGGTCCGTCTCCTCGAGAAAGAAAAAATAGTCCTCATCAAATCCTTCTACCGGCAACAACGCCGCCACTCTTATCATTACCACTGCTCCAATGAGTGCCTCTACTAGGGTAGGGACATCATATTTCGTCGATTTGCCGGGATATCGTTTCGGGAAAAGTCTTTTGAGAAGGCTTCGGTTGAGAGTCTCCGTTGCCAAGGTCGGTACTGCCTCAAAAGAAGTCTGAACTGAACCGTCATCATGTAACAACTGCGGTCCGGCCATGCCGATTTCCTCTCGGCTGTCCATGAGGCTCATGAGCCTCTGCGCACAATCAGGGTTCAGAAAGGCGTCAGTGTTTATCAAGAGCAGGAACCGTGAATCTTGGAACCATGGGGTTGCCCGGTTGACCGCTGCTCCAAAACCAAGATTCTTCCCTGTACTTATGATCTTTGTCTGCGGGAAGGCTGTCCGAGCTGCGTCCACGGAGTCGTCCGTGGACCCGTTGTCCACGACAACCACCCGAGGCTCAAAGTCGAGGTGACTTCGGTAAACGTGTTCCAAACACCGTAACAATAACATCTTTGTATTTCTGTTTATTATGACGACAGTCAGAGGTGAGGCTGATGCGATGGGCATAGTTTCTACGATCATTATTTGCGGAAGGGGCTACCTATCTCAACAAGACCACGATTAACCACCGATCATGTTCATGGTATCCTTCAGGCCAATATTGGGATGCAGACTCCCCACCGGCTTGCTCAAAACAGCCTGACGAAAAACACCTGCCAATTCTTCCCCCGTTGCTCCATCTCGGAGTGCCGACTTGAGGTCTATCTCTCGAGGCGACAGAAGGCACGGGCGCAAAGTCCCTCTTGCAGTAAGCCTCATCCTGTTGCACGACTTGCAGAAATGCCCAGTTACGGGATTTATGACGCCAATCCTTCCTTGAGCACCCTTGAGGCGAAACATAGTTGCAGGACCACCGAAGGCATCCCGATCCTGTGGCTTCAGTTCGCCTACTTCCCGCGCTATGACTTCTAAGACATTGTGGGCGCTGAAAGAACTCCGGGAAAACAACTTCTCATGACCAAAAGGCATACGCTCAATGAATCGT
>JAUPKT010000183.1 GCA_030837305.1 Thermodesulfobacteriota bacterium | reverse complement strand
GGCCTCGGGGTGTACATGAAGAATGTCGGCTCCGGCAGCCTGGAAATCGGCCACGTAGCGCCCGGGATCCATGATCATGAGGTGAACGTCCAAAGGGATACGGGCGACTTTCTTAATTGCCGATACCACCAAAGGCCCAATGGTGAGGTTGGGGACAAATATGCCATCCATAACATCCACGTGAAGCCAATCAGCGCCAGCATTTTCCACATCGGAAACTTCTTGACCCAGTCGGGAAAAATCCGCCGATAGCAACGAAGGTGAAATAATGACAGCTTTATGACGGTTCATTCACACTGCCTCATAAAACAAAATAAATAGGAAGCGGCCCACCGGACACGTACGGGGTCCCGTGGTGGAAAGCGAGGACACGATTAGAGAAAATTCACATGCCATGTCCGGGTATCCGATGGCCACAGTCGGGACAGTCACCGCCCTCCCGAGTACGCGTCTTAAGCCTATATCCTATTCTTTCTATTACAGGGTTCGAACACTCTGGGCAGAGAGTCTTCTCTCCCTCTTCCCCAGGAACGTTTCCTGTATAAACGAATTCCAGCCCCGCATCCATCCCAAGTGCTCTCACAGAGCGCAACATCTCAACTTCGGTAGGTGGAATGCCCTGTTCTTTGTACCTGGGGTAAAAACGGCTGACATGCCATGGTGTCTCTGAGCCCAAATTCGATTTTATAAAATGAGCCAGCCGAGCCAATTCTTCAAGATTGTCGTTCAAGGTGGGTATCAACAAAGTGGTAACCTCAATCCAAATGCCCATACTCTTCATTATTTTGAGGGAATCGAGCACCCCGTCAAGTCGCGCACGACAATAGTGAAGATAGAAATGATCATTGAAGGCCTTCAAATCCACGTTCGCAGCATCGATCAATCCCTTGGCATCCTCCAGCATTTCGGGGGTCATGTAACCGTTGGTAACCCACACGTTCAGCAAACCACGGTCATGGGCAGCCTTCATGGTATCCTTTGCAAACTCATAATAAATCGTGGGCTCTGTGTATGTGTAGGACACTGTCTTGCAGAGGTTGCGGACTGCCATTTCGGCTATTTCTTCAGGAGAATATGGCTCCCCGATTACCCTTCCCTGCTCCCGGGGCATCTGAGATATTGAATGATTTTGACAGAACGAACACTGAAAATTGCATCCCACCGTTGCAATCGAAAAGGAGGCTGTTCCCGGCCAGAAATGAAACAAAGGTTTCTTTTCAATGGGGTCAATGTTTGTGGAAACTATTTTGTCGTAAACCAGGGTGCGTAGTGTTCCATCATAGTTTTTGCGGACGCAACAAATTCCGGTCTTGCCGGAGTCTATTTTACACCTGTGCCGACAGAGGAAACAGTGTACACCGTCGTTGTTCGTTCTTTCGTAAAGAAGCGCCTCTCTCATTTCACCTGGCCTCAAGACTACCGGCGAGCCTTTGCGCAAGGTCGTCGAAGGATCCATTGGACATGATCAGAACGACGTCATTGCCTCTGAGATTGACCTTCAAGAAGTCGAGTATTTGATCAGTGCTTTGGAAACTCAACGCATTCATGCCCCGGGATTGCAGATCGTCGGCGAGCATTTTGGCACTGAATCTATCGTCCACAGGGTCTTTCTCTCGGAATGTGGGCTCCTTGATGATCGTCAAATCCGAATCACCGAATGAGTCCTTATAAAGTTCTTGAAATATTGAGGTCCTGCTCGTGTTCGAACGAGGCTCAAACACCGCCACCAGACGCCGATCTGGGTAACGCCGACGAACACCTCTCGTGGTTTCCCGCACAGCTGTGGGATGATGGGCAAAGTCGTCTATGATGACCACGGAGCCTCTCCCGGAAACTATTTGCTGACGACGGGCCGGAAGTGTGAACGTGCGGAGGCATTTCAGAGCACTTTGGGCGTCTATCCCCACTGCACAGGCGGCAGCAACAGCCGCCAGAGCATTTAGGGAATTATGTTGCCCCATGAGGGGTACAACTCCCCTTGCCACCACCCGCGCATTATTCTCTATTTGAAGCGCGATCCCTTCGTGACAACCTTCCCAAGAGTTTATTCTCCATTGTGAACAATTATCCCAACTGTAAAGAATGCTTTCACCGGGACATTGAGAAGCCATGGCAGTAATATTCGGATAGTCGCTGCAGGCGATGAGGCGCCCGGATTCGGGGATGCCCCTGATCAGTTTTTGAAACTGTTCTTCAATCTCCTCTAAGTCTTTATATATGTCTGCATGATCGAATTCACATGATGTCATGATGCAGATATTTGGAGAGTAGTGCAGGAATTTAGGCCTCTTGTCGAAATAGGCCGTATCGTACTCATCGCCTTCCACAACAAAATATTGTCCGCCTCCCAGTCGATAATTGGTATCCAAGTTTCCGTGGATGCCTCCAATCATGAACCCTGGGTCATACCCGGTTTCATGGAGGATCCATGCGACCATGCTGCTTACCGTGGTCTTTCCGTGAGTTCCGACAACAACTATGGGTTGTTTATCCCGGAGAAAATAATGGGTGAGGCATTCCGGCAAAGAGGCATACAGGATACCGCGTTTCTCCATTTCAACGGCTTCCGGAAAGTCTCGCCTAACGACATTCCCGACTACAACGAGGTCTGGAGCGACATCAAGGTTTTCAGAACCGTATCCGTTCATGACTTGAATATTCAAACGCTCCAAGAGGGTGCTTGCCGGTGGATATGCAGCCCTATCAGAGCCTGTTACCCTAATACCGCAGGCATTAAACAGTCCCGCAAGCGCGGACATCCCGCTGCCGCAAATGCCCATGAGATGCACATGCTTGATTTGGTTCAAGTGGACATTCCCAAGTGTTTCGGAGCGTTTTGTCTCAGCAGTCATGGTGAGGTTGCTATCATCGAAGCCTATTCGTGTCAACAACGGCCTCCTTCAACGAGGAACGCCTTGCATGGGAAATGGGGCGTAACAGAATCTCCCACGTGAACCGGTTGAACGCATTTCAATCGGCAGAAGGAGCGTAGTAGCACCGTTTCGGGGAATGAACGCGCCCTTTTTTCTTGAGTGAATCAATAATTTTGGACACATCTTTGGAGTCGAGCCCCAGCGCTTTTGCCAAATCCCCTGGCCGGACAGGTTTATCCATCCTTTTCATGGCATCCAACACTTTCTCCTCTTCATTACTCATGGCTTGCTGCTCCCTGTATGATGGTCTCTCGAAAACGATTCTCCGAGACAAGAATCCTTCACCAACTTATTGTAGGGCTCCATTGATGGTTATGCAACTCACAGGACAACATGACGTGATTGATTACGTGAATTAGCATTTTGTTAGAAAGGATCCTGTACGTTACAATCCAAGTTGGTACAAGTAAGGATGGGATGAGGAGGGCTCATGCAGTACGAAAACATTCTGGTAGAAACTCACGGTGAAGTGGGAGTCATTACTCTCAATTCGCCTAAGACGATTAACGCATTGTCGAAACAGATGATCTCGGAACTCATCAATGCGCTGTCAGATTTTGCCGCGGGAAGTGCCGCTAAAGTCATCGTTATCAAAGCGAATGGGAAGCATTTCTGCTCTGGTCACAATTTGTCGGAAATGGTTGATGGGGACTTGGGGTCATACAAGTTTATTTTCGAACACTGCTCTCGTATGATGAACATGCTCCATGAAATCCCCCAGGTCGTGATAGCTCAAGTCCACGGGATTGCCACTGCAGGTGGTTGTCAGCTCGTTGCTCAGAGCGACTTGGCCGTGGCC
>JAUPKT010000182.1 GCA_030837305.1 Thermodesulfobacteriota bacterium | reverse complement strand
TTTTTTTAGAAACTTCATCGTTGAAAAGGACGGCGAACATAAGAATCGTCTTGACATAAAGACCAGGGGGCTGGTTCCCTTCGTCGATTTCGCCAGAGTCTTCTCCCTTAGGCACGGCATCAAAGAAACCAACACCATGGCTCGGATCGAAGCCCTTGTCGCGGGCGAGCACATCTCGAAAGAACTGGGAACCGAAACGTACGAAGCATATGAATTCCAAATGCAGCTCCGGCTCGTTCACCAGTTGCGGATGATGGAAAACGGAGAGACTCCCCACAATTACATTGATCCGGGAGAGCTTTCGGATCTCGAAAAACAGACCCTCAAGGAGGCCTTCGCCGTGGTGGGGAGGATCCAGAATTATATTAAAGAAGAGTTTAGTATCTCCGAATAGGTGCAAGAAATGGAACCGAGGAAAGGCAGGTGCCTGTGATGGTAGATTTGTGGTCCTGGCTCCGCCTTCGGCGCGTGCCCAAGCACCCTTGCATCATGGAAAACGAAAAGCTTTTCAAGTCGTTCGATCAGAATAGAAATGTTGAGGACTATGACTTTGTCTGCTTTGATACGGAACTGACCGGGCTCAGTGTCCGGCATGACCAGATAGTCTCCATCGGCGCCGTACGCATTCGAGACCTCAGAATAATAGCTGGGGAAAATTTTTTCACCTACATTCAACCCACCCGAGACCTGCCCAAAGATAGCACGCTCATCCATCGCATTACGCCACAGCAGATAAAACGAGCGCCGACTGCCGCAGATGTCCTGCCTGAATTTGTGGAATATTGTGCAGACAGCCTGCTTCTGGGACACTATGTCTTGCTGGACCTTGCCTTTCTCAATAGAGCCTTAGTGAAAACTCTTGGTGGAAAAATCAAGAACCCCAGCCTTGATTCCGTAAAGATTGCCGCTGCCTTGCATCTCCACCGTCAAAAGCATGAGCGGGCCGTCGGCAAAAAGGGGCAGCGCGCGTTCAACCTCAACAAACTGGCGGTCGAGCACGGGATCCCCCTTTTCGAACAACACGATGCCCTGGAAGATGCCCTCCAAACAGCCTATCTTTTTCTGTTTCTTGTAAAAAATCTCAATCAAGTAGGATATAAAACGCTGAAAGATTTCTTAAGGGCAGGCACAAACATACCGGATGTGTTTTAGAACCGCCTGCTCGGCGATCAGGGGCCGATCCCCGAGCAAGCGGTTCTTATCAGGGCGTTTCTGGAAATTACTCTCGAACTGGACTTGCACAGACCCTTTCCTGTCATTCCCGCGAAAGCGGGAATCCAGAAAAAACCTGGATCCCCGATCAAGTCGGGGATGACAAATGAGGTGATCACGTGAATGTCCCTGACACTGTCAACATGAGTAAACAGTCTCGGGTCTTAATAGGTTACACAACGCGACTCATGTCCCATTCCGACAGAAAGAGAATGGGTATACGCGGACGACGTCAAACCTTCCCATAGCCGATTTCTTTCACCGCCGTCCCAATTTCATCCAGACTCATCGGATCATCTATGGTGGAAGGAACGGAGTATTTCTCGCCGTCAGCTATTTTCCTCATGGTGCCCCGCAAGACCTTGCCTGATCTCGTTTTTGGGAGCCGGTTCACCACCACAGCCTTTTTGAACGAGGCAATGGGGCCTATGTCGGCCCTTACCATCTGAACAAGCTCGGCGACGATCTCATCCCGGGAGCGGGTAACGCCTGCCTTGAGCACCACAAATCCTATGGGTACCTGGCCTTTGAGGTCGTCCGCAGCACCTACCACCGCGCATTCCGCCACATCCGGGTGTCTCGAAAGCACCTCTTCCATGCCGCCAGTGGAGAGTCTGTGCCCCGCGACATTCATAACGTCGTCTACGCGCCCCATGACGAAAACATATCCCTCTTCATCAATGTATCCGCCATCCCCCGTCAGGTAGTAACCAGGATACGGATTCATGTATGACTCCAGGAATCTCTGATCGTCGTTCCACAACGTGGGAAGATTTGCCGGCGGCAGTGGGAGCTTCACGGCCAGAATGCCGTTCTCGTTGGGTCCCAATTCGTTCCCGTTGGCAGCATCAAGCGCCTTTACGTCGTATCCCGGCATGGGCTTGGTTGCAGAGCCGGGCTTTATGGGAAAAAATTCTAAGCCCCTCAAGTTTCCGCAAATCGCCCAGGCGGTCTCCGTTTGCCACCAATGATCGACAACCGGTTTGTCAAGAAGTTTAGTAGCCCAGTGATACGTGTCGGGATCAGTTCGCTCACCTGCAAGGAACAGAGTTTCGAAACGCGAAAGATCGTATTGCTTCATGAACCGGCCGGTGGGATCTTCCCTCTTAATGGCTCTTATGGCAGTGGGGGCGGTAAATAAGGCTTTCACCCCGTGTTCCGAAATCACGCGCCAGAATGCCCCAGGGTCCGGGGTGCCTACGGGTTTGCCCTCGTAAATGATGGTTGTTGCACCTATAAAAAGAGGCGCATACACAATGTAAGAGTGTCCGACCACCCAACCGACATCCGAAGCGGCCCAGTACACTTCTCCTGGGCCGATGTCATAAATGTTTTTCATGGACCACTTCAGGGCCACTGCGTGCCCGCCGTTGTCTCTCACCACCCCTTTGGGCCTGCCGGTGGTGCCCGAGGTGTAGAGGATGTACAGAGGATCGGTTGCTGCCACGGAAACACAATTCACCGGTGAAGCTTTGGACTCCAATTCTTCCCAATCCAGGTCTCGACCCGCTTGCAGGTCCGCCTTAACCTGGGGCCTTTGCAGGATCACCGTCAACTGAGGTTTATGGGCCGCTATCGTTATGGCCTCGTCCAAGAGAGGCTTGTAAGGAATCACGCGCTGCACTTCAATCCCACATGACGCGGACAGCATCACTTTCGGTTTGGCATCGTCGATCCTCACAGCAAGCTCACGAGGGGCAAACCCCCCGAACACAACTGAATGAACAGCCCCTATTCTTGCGCAAGCGAGCATGGACATGAGCGCCTCAGGTATCATGGGCATGTAAATCAA
>JAUPKT010000181.1 GCA_030837305.1 Thermodesulfobacteriota bacterium | reverse complement strand
TTGGACTGCAAGCAGAGACAACTATTCGATTCAGTTTATTCTCTTCAATGAACTGGAGAAACTGCTCCTGAGTGTCTTGCGAACACGTAAAGAGCTTTTCGTCCGCAAATACCACGTTTGGCAAGGTCCTCACATGTTCGACAACCCTCGGTACGTCTACAACGTTGGCAATATTGATCCCGCAACGACAAATAAACACGCCGATACGGGGCTCCTCCCCGGACACGTCCCTCTGGGGGGGAAATTCCTGCTTCGTTGTGAGGGTATTTCGCGCGGAAGCCAGCAGCCGAGAAGAAGCGCCGGCGGCTGCGGACGCCTCCATGACGGTCTGTGGAATGTCCTTGGGCCCCTGAAACATGCCTGCGGCAAATATGCCCGGCTGGTTGGTCTGAACTGGTTCAAAAGTACTGGTGGAGCAAAAGAAAGACTCGTTAAGATTCACCCCCACCTTCGCGGCGAGTAGACGGGATTCATCAGATGTCTTGAGACCCACGGCCAGAACAACCATATCAAAGACTTCCGTGGTGAGCTGCTGGCCTTCGTCAAGGTACGTTATGTGCAAATTGTTGGTCAGGGGGTCTTCAACCACTCGAATGACCATAGACCTTATGAAGCGAACGGTACCCTGACCCTTTGCCCGCTCATAGTAGGCATCGAAGTCTTTTCCGTATGCCCGAATATCCATGTAGAATATCGTCGGCTCAATGTTCGGGTCGTGTTCCTTAGCGATCACCGCCTCCTTGATCGAGGCCATGCAGCAAATGGAGCTGCAATGGGGCATGCCCTTCACCGGATCTCTCGATCCCACACATTGAATCCATGCCACTTTGTGGGGATGGGCTCCATCAGACGGTCTCTTAACTTCCCCGGCATTCGGGCCTGATGCGCTCAGCATACGCTCAAATTCCATGTTGGTGAGCACATTTGGCGCAGTACCGTAAGAATATTCGCCTCTTACCTTGTCTGGCTCAATCATGTCATAGCCGGTGGACAATATGATGCTTCCAACCTCCACGTCGAGGTATTCGTCCTCCATAGAGTGATCCACCGCCTGGGCAGGGCAAGCCTTGACGCATTCCATACATTCGGAGCACACACCGCAGTTCAAACAGCGGTTAGCCTCCCGGATAGCCTCCTCCTCAGGAAAGGCCAACTCCACCTCGGCAAAACCCTTGCGCTCGGAAAGGACTATTTCGGGATTGACTGCCCGTTTCTCTGGTTTCATCTCTTCCGGGATGGGTGGGTAATGAGGATCGCCGGGCATTTGCCAGGGGCGCCCTTCTGTGAGATCCAGGGCGTTCAAGTATCGATGTATGGACTCCGCAGCCTCCCGACCCGCAGCAACAGCTTCCACCACCGTTGCAGGCCCTGTGGCAGCGTCGCCGCCGGAGAAGACTCCGGGCAGGGAAGTCGCAAGGGTTATGGGGTCGAACTGGATTGTATTTCGTGATGTTTGTGAAAGACCGGGCACGCTGTCCCAGAAAGTCGGATCGATAACCTGGCCTATTGCCGGTACCACTGCGTCGGCATCTACCACAAACTCAGAACCTTCAATCGGGACCGGTCTCCTCCTACCCGATTGATCAGGCGGACCAAGCTGCATCTTGATACATTTGATCCCTGTTACTGTGCCGAAGGGGGCCATCACCTCTACCGGTGCCACCAAAAATTGTATCTTTACACCCTCTTCGAGGGCAGCTCTCACCTCCTCGTCATACGCAGGCATCTCCTGTCTGGAACGTCTATAGAGGATTGTAATATCTGCACCGAGTCGTAAAAGGGTCCTTGCCGCGTCAATGGCGACGTTACCTCCACCGATCACAACTGCCTTCTTAATGGCCGGCACCTTCACATCAAGTGCCGCATCACGAAGAAGATCGACCCCTTGGATAATACCGTCGTTTTCTTCACCGGGAACGCCCAGGCGTGCCCCTCTCTGACACCCCACGCCAAGGAAGATCGCCTTGAAACCCTTCGAAGAAAGGTCCTCCAGAGAAAAGTCTTTTCCCAGCGCAGTGTTAGTCTTGGCTTCCACCCCTAGACTCAGTATGTGGTTGATCTCCTTGTCAAGCACATCTCGGGGAAGCCTATAATCGGGGATCCCCATTCTCAACCAGCCTCCCATTACCGAGGACGCCTCAAGAATGGAAACTTTATAACCTTTCAAAGCAAGATAGTAGGCAGCCGACAGTCCGGCGGGCCCTGAACCGACAATGGCAACTTTGTCTTCACGTGGGATAATTTCCGGTATGGAAAGAGCGGAGTAATCTATCTGATCGGCTGCAAACCTCTTCAGTTTGCAAATGGATACCGGTTGATCTTTATCACCCCTCCGGCACACCTTCTCGCACGGATGCGGACAGACCCGGCCGAGAACCGCCGGCAGCGGGAGCTTCTCATATATCAACTCCACGGCCTCTTTATACTTGCCCTTGCTGATGAGCTGGACATACCCTTGCACGTTGATGTGTGCAGGGCATGCCATAACGCAAGGCGCTCGGTCAGCCTTCTCAATGACAAAAGTCTGAGGTATTGTTTGAGGAAACAGCCGATACGTGGCGGCTCTCTTGCTCAATTCCTGATCAAACTCGTTCGGGACTTTCACCGGACATGCCGTTGCACAGTCACCGCACGCTTTACATCTGTCTTTCCTTATATATCGGGCCTTCTGGCGAATTCTTACCTTGAAACGGCCCTCTTGGCCTTGAATATCATCGACTTCACTATACGATAGCAGTTCTATATTAGGATTTTGTCCCACGGTAACAAGTTTGGGCGAGAAGATACACGTTGAGCAGTCATTGGTGGGAAAGGTCTTGTCGAGCTGTGCCATACGCCCGCCAATTCCCGTCTGATTCTCCACAAGATAGACTTTGTAACCTGATTCCGCGAGGTCTAATGAGGCCTGTACGCCGGCTATTCCGCCTCCAACAACAAGGGCGGCGCCTACTACGTCCTGGGATTGGGCCATCTTTTTCTCTCTTTCACGATATTTTTAGTGCTGTCTTCTCAAGGATGGTCATTACTATTTATCAACATGCTTATGCACTGTCAACAAAAGGCAATCCGAAATTTTCCGCCGAATATCCCGAACAAAATCGATGTCCACTCCTTCCTCGGCTGACGGCAGCAGAGTACAATTGTGAAACAAGGGTTCAGTCTCAATGGGATAGCGACTTCTCCGTTTTGCAGATTCCCACATGGAAGTCCCAGGGATGGGACTATACTCGGCGAGCTTTGGAACTACCCCGGTCTCGAGGACAAAGTCCACGTCATCCTCTATCTGTGCCCTGGTCTGACCGGGAAGTCCCACAAGAAGATACGCCGCAACGTTCTCTCTTTCAAAACCCGCTGCGAACAAATTACGGATAGCCATTATAAATGCTGTCTTGTTCGTTTTCCCGCCTGTGAGGCGATGAAATCCATCTGCGGACGTTTCAAAGCCCAAGCGAATGGTCTCGAAACCGGCAGATTTCATGGCTTGGGCCACTTTGGGGGTTATATAATTGACATGCAATCCATTGGGCGTGTGCCACCTCAAATCAGGAAAACTCTCCGAACATAACTCTAATAGGGGCACTGCATGTGACTGCGCATCATGCAAGAATGCGTCGTCATAGATTACGACATCCTTCACCCCATGCCGGTCGAGCGCGGTTCCAATGAACTCCACCACTTCATCAACCGGTCTCTTGATAAACTGCGGGAACAAGCGACTAGAAGCGCAATATGAACACCGCAGAGGACAACCTCGTGAAGTGAGCAAAGGCAGGAATCTCACCCGTGTCATGAGATCTAAACAAGGCTGGAGCTCATATTGTTCCAGTTCATTGGAGACTTTTGACCGGATACCCGTCACTCTATCCAAGGCGGCCGGTAGCTGGTGCTCACCCGGTCCATGGACCACCTCATCAGGTTTACATATCTGCCACGCATGACTCGGCATGATCGAAGCATAAATGCCTCCAAGCACTATCGGTACCGTGGGAAAGGTTTCCCGTAGCAATTCAATGGCTTCCTTGACTCCAGGATACCAATAGGTCATGAGAGTGGTGACGAGGATGACCTTTGGTTCAGGTTTCGACGTAAGGCTCCATGCAGCGCACTCCGGCTTTATTCCATATCTGCTGAACGTCCTTGGCACGTGTCGGATTGAAGCAGGCTTCTCGATGGGTGTCCTATGAAAGCGCCCTCGTGCATCGGGTTTGCTCTCTAATGGGGGCATCAGGGGATGGTCGGTGTCCATGAAGTCAATGAGATGCGGCTCCCAGCCCAAGGCTCTCAGTCTCGTTCCAAGGATCAACAGCCCCAATGGTTTTGCCCACAAATCATAGGCTGCAAAATCATGAATCCAGGGATTCACGAGAAATATGTCAGGTCGCCCCATCCTTTGGTTGCCTCGCCCCACGGTTTTTTGTTACCCTGCGTAAAGTGCGATAGACTCAAGGCTTTAATCCTAACATTGCACTCATTTGCCCGGATAAGGCAAGGGCAATGACTACGTTCATCCTACCTTGCTTGGGGAAATGTTGTAAGGAGGCTGCAAAAGTGTTCGGTTTTAAGGATTTGATGCAGCAGGCGCAAGGTCTGCAGACGAAGATTTCGGAAGTTCAGGAGCAGTTGGCGGAACAGAGCGTAACCGGCTCGGCCGGAGGAGACATGGTGCAAGTGGTCGCGAGCGGTTTGCAAGAGATCATATCCGTAAAAATTGAAAAAGGCCTGCTGGATTCCGAAGACCTCGAGTTCTTGGAGGACCTCATAACGGCAGCGACAAACGATGCCCTGAAAAAGTCCCGTGATCTCATGGCTCAAGAAATGACGAAAATTACCGGCGGTTTACGTATCCCGGGGCTCATGTAATGATCAACCCTTTGAACAGCCTCATCACGGCACTCAAACAGCTACCTGGTGTAGGTGAAAAAACCGCCCTTCGTTATGCGTTTCACATACTGAATGCAAATCCGGACGACATCCGTGAACTCATAGGATCAATTAAACGGGTTAGAGAAGAACTGAGGCTGTGCTCATCATGCTTCAATCTTACAGACATTGACCCCTGCGTGATATGTTCCGATCCCAAGAGGGACAGTGGAAGACTATGTGTGGTAGAAACTCCCTTGGACCTCATGTCGGTTGAGAAATCGGGCCGATTCAAAGGAGTTTACCACGTGATTCATGGACTGTTGTCCCCTCTGGATGCCATAGGGCCCGATGATATCCGGATTAAAGATCTCATTGATCGCGTGGAATCCGGGGATATTGAAGAGATTATATTGGCTCTCAATCCCACCATTGAGGGCGAAGCTACCGCAAGTTATCTCGCCCAAAAGGTACGATCCAAAAATGTGAAGGTATCTCGAATCGCCTATGGCATACCCATAGGAGGTTCCCTTGAATATGCGGATCCTTTGACCATGAGCCGCGCACTGGAGAACCGGACAGAAATCTGATCGGGCCGGGTTCAGGAAAATGTTCTCAACATAGTCGCCGACGAAAATCAGGGTTTTCTTGCAGCCCTCCTCGTCTCCTCTCATGGGTAATGAGGTTTGCGCGGTCATGCAGGCCGTTTTATTGTCCGTTTCTAACAAAATACGGCTATACCAAAACAAAGATAGGAAAATCAATTAATTCAGCCTCTCTGGGGCTTTTCAATTCGCTTGACCTCTGATACATCTTTAATAACTCACAATACTCAATATCGGGCTTTACTGGGTGTAGATGAAAAGACACACGGTCACTGGATTTTTCTTGTTGCCGGTAGCTCTGGGGCTGATGCTCTACGCAGTAGTGTTAACCGGCCTGACCGGAGATATCGGCTTTGATGCTGATGACTGGTGGATATTGAGTTGGTCATACTGGTCCCCGTACCCAGAATCCGTGGTCATATATGCCAAAGAATTCCTCCGCCCAGTGGAAGGATTGTACTGGCTCTCCATGTTCGAGCTGTTCGGCTTTAACAGGATTGCATTTCACCTCTGTTCGCTTCTCCTGTGGATCGCAGCGTCAGTAATCATGGGAGTTTGTCTCACCAAAGCATTTCCTCGCGATCGCATTTTTGTCGTTGTTGCAGTAGCACTCACATTCTTCCTGCCAACAGTGTCTTCCTTGACCTACATTATCTTCACGGACAACGCGCGACTGAGCATTCTTCTTTTCTGGTCCGCGACTTTCTGTTTCCAGTCCTGGGCCGAGAAATCCACACAGTGGAAGGGACTCCTCCTCCCCGTCTTGGTCTATGTGTTGTCATTTCTGACGTACGAAACCGCAAGTCTCATGATATTTGGGATACCATTCCTGGTGCTGCCCGCACGGGCAAATCGAGGAGCAGATCCCTACGACCGGTCATTTCTCGTCCGGTTGGCGATCGGCATCACCG
>JAUPKT010000033.1 GCA_030837305.1 Thermodesulfobacteriota bacterium | reverse complement strand
TGCGTTATCGAATTCGTGAATACTTTCGAGAACAGGTATAGCAATTATTTGGGTAGGGCGGTTGCCGTGGTTGATAAGATCACATTCCAGGAGACATCTCCTTTGACTCCCATGATGCGCCAGTATCGTGAGGCAAAAGAGCGTCATCCCGATTGCATTCTCCTCTTCAGAATGGGTGACTTCTACGAGATGTTTTACGAGGATGCTCGACGAGCATCCTCGATCTTGGATATTGCTCTTACAACCCGTGACAAGAACAAGCCTGAAAAAATTCCCATGTGTGGTTTTCCCCATCATTCGGCCTCGGGCTATATATCCCGGCTGCTGGCAGCAGGGGAAAGGGTCGCGATTTGTGATCAGGTTGAGGATCCCCGTGATGCGAAAGGCATTGTGCGTCGTGAGATCACGCGCGTCCTTACACCGGGATTAACAGAGGAACCGGGAACGCTAAAGGTTGATGAGAACCATTTCTTGGTTGCCGTTTCTTACGGCCGGACTACGGCGGCACTTGCTTCGTTCGAGTTGTCAACCGGCGATTTCAAGGTCACGGAAACAGGAGACTTTCAGCTTGCCGCACAGGAACTCAGGCGATTGGACCCCAAGGAAGTCATCGTGCCGGAGAAAATGCTCAATAGCCCGGACTTAAAAGGACTCATTGATGATTCCATGAATGTTCACTGCGTGGACGACTGGATCTCAGACCCTGACAATTGTGTCGAGTCATTAAAAGAATTGTACGGGGTTCAAAATCTGGACGGCTTCGGCTTGTCGGATGATTCGCTGCTTGCCGTAGCGGCCGGCATGGTTGTGGGCTACTTGAAACAAACCCGTCCCGAGAGACCTTCACACATCAAAACTCTTCGGGTGTACCATCTGGGAAACTACATGATCTTAGATCAAGCAACCATCCGGAATCTAGAAATTTTTAGAAATACCAAGGATGGATCTCCCGATGGCACATTGGTCCAACTACTGTGCAGGACAACCACGCCCATGGGGGCGAGACTCTTGCGCCAGTGGCTCTCTTATCCATTGCTCGATATATCTGACATTCAGCTACGTCTCGAAATAGTAGAGATTCTTGTTAACGATTCAGTTCTCCAGAACCAAATAGCCGGCTCCCTGAAGACCATCGGGGACCTCGAACGGATAGCGGGAAAGATTGCGCTGAAAAATGTAACCCCCCGAGATCTCGTACAGTTGAAAGAATCTGCTCAGAAGTTACCGGAACTCATACAGGCGTTAAGAAATATCAAGACGGAATTGGGAGAGCGGCTTGGCAGGATGGATGATCTATCCTATGTGGCGGTGGCAATCGATGCGGTTCTGGTGGATAGTCCTCCACTCAATTTTCGGGAGGGAGGCATCATCAAGGAGGGGTACCACGAGGAACTGGACGAACTTCGGAGTATTCGAAAGAGCGGGAAGGAGTGGATAGCCCGAGTTGAATCCGGTGAACGAGAAAAGACCGGAATTCCAACACTGAAAGTGGGTTACAACAAAGTATTCGGATACTACATAGAGGTGACCAAGGCGCAACAGGACAAGATACCGGCTCACTACATAAGAAAACAGACTCTGGTCAATGCGGAGAGGTATGTAACAGAGGATCTGAAAGAGTACGAGCTGAAGATCCTCAATGCCCAGGATAGGATAATAGATCTAGAAAACGAGATCTTCAACTTATTACGAGTGAGACTGCTCGAGGTGATCCCGCGCATACAGGATACTGCCCATTCAGTAGCCTGCCTCGATGTACTCACCGCCTTGGCTGAAGTGGCGGCAAAAAAGAATTATGTCCGTCCGCACCTTCAGGATGATCAACATATCGACATCATTGAAGGACGTCATCCGGTGTTGGAGGATTCCACCCGACTTGAAGCATTCGTTCCCAACAATACCACCCTGGATGTTACCTCTCAGCAAATACTCATTATAACAGGCCCTAACATGGCCGGAAAATCGACGTACATGCGTCAGGTAGCTCTTATCGTCCTCATGGCCCAAATCGGCAGCTTTGTGCCGGCCTCTGAAGCGTGCATTGGTGTCGTAGATCGCATTTTCACTCGTATTGGGGCCGCCGACTACCTCGCGTTCGGTCAATCGACTTTCATGGTTGAGATGAATGAAACGGCACAAATACTACACAATGCGACGAATAAGTCTTTAGTATTGCTGGATGAGATCGGCCGAGGCACAAGCACTTTTGACGGTCTCTCTATTGCCTGGGCAGTCACCGAGTTCCTCCATGATATGCCGGGTGGAGGTCCGAGGACACTTTTTGCTACTCACTACCACGAACTTGTCGATGTCGCTCTCGTCAAATTGCGGGCAAAAAATTTTACCATTGCAGTCCGTGAGTGGAAGGACCGGATCATCTTTCTCAGAAAGATAGTTCCTGGAGGCACCAGTCGTTCCTATGGCATACAGGTGGCGAGACTGGCCGGTATTCCCGAAGAGGTCGTGGAAAGGGCCAATGAGATACTCTCAAGTCTGGAAAAGAAAGAAATTGAAACATCCGGATTCCCGTCATCCGCACGCCCTAGGGATTCTCGCAAAATTACAGACCTGGGACCATATCAGACGGAACTATTTAGGAGCCACGCAGAAGGTCTTTTGGAATCTCTTGAGAAAGTGGAGATAGAAACGGTTACACCTTTGGCAGCTCTGAATTTGTTGTCTGAGTGGAAGGACAAATACACCCGCGCGGCA
>JAUPKT010000180.1 GCA_030837305.1 Thermodesulfobacteriota bacterium | reverse complement strand
CTGTCATTGGGAACACGACCGGAATTGAAAGGAGTTCCTCAATAATGAAGCGGACCATAAGCTTCACCGTGAATGGAGATTCCGTCCAAGTTGATGTTTATCCCCACTGGACTCTACTCAGGGTGCTCAGGGATGAACTTGAACTCACAGGCGCCAAGCAGGGCTGTGGGGAGGGTGAGTGCGGGGCATGCACCGTTCTGGTCAATGGAGATTCAGTAAACAGTTGCATCTATCCAATCCTCGAAGTGGAGGGAAAAGAGATTCTCACCATTGAAGGACTGCTGGGGCAGGAAAATCAGCTTCACCCCATTCAGCAGGCATTTCTCGACAAAGCCGGTGTGCAATGCGGTTTCTGTACTCCAGGCATGATAATGTCCGCAAAAGCCTTGCTGGACAGGAGTCCTCACCCCACTGAAGATGAAATCCGGCACGCTATTGCCGGGAACATGTGCCGCTGCACAGGATACGTCCAAATCGTGGAATCCGTCCAACACGCGGCAAAGATCATGGCCAAAGAGGATTAATTTCATAGGAGATCGATATGGGAGAACTTTTCGTTGGGAAATCCTATCCCAGGGTTGACAGAGACAAGGTGACAGGAAGGGCGGCCTATATAAACGATATCACACTGCCTCGCATGCTTCATGGCAAAATTCTTTACAGCTCTCGGCCCCATGCCCGAATCGTTCATATCGATACATCCAAGGCTGAAAAACTCCATGGAGTCAGAGCTGTTCTCACTGGATATAATACTCCCGAAGTCAAAGTCGGATTCTTGGGGGACCAAACCGCTCTCAAGAAAGACAAAGTGAGGCAATTCAGGGATGAGATAGCGGCCGTAGCAGCCATTGATGAGGATACCGCACAAGAAGCCCTGCGACTGATCACTGTCGAATACGAGGACTTGCCCGCCATATTCGATCCACTGGAGGCCATGCAAAAGGATGCGCCCCTCATTCACGAGTATGATGCACGGGGAAAACCCCGCAGAAATAACATCCTACCCCTTCCATGGCGGCTCGCCGCGGGGGATGTGGACCAAGCTCGGAGCGAATCCGCCTTTGTGGTGAAAGACGAGTTTCGTACGCAGTGGGTCCACCAAACGTGTATGGGGACAAGCGGAGGCATTGCTCATTTTGACGTCCATGACAACCTGATCTTTCACAGCGTTACCAACGTCCCGTTTGGCGGTAAAGATCGTCTCGACATGTTCCTGAAAGGCCTTGGTCTCAAAGGGCGCTCACGCATTCTCACCCCGTATGTGGGAGGAAGCTTTGGGAGCAAGTTGGACACAGACATATATGAGTTCATTTTGGTGCTGCTTGCATGGAAGACTCGTTGCCCGGTAAAGATCGTTTTCTCTCGTCAGGAGGAATTCCAGGCGAGTCCGCCACGGCAATGCGTCATTGCCACTGTTGAACAGGGCTGTGATAGAGACGGCAGGCTCACATTCAGGAACGTGGAGATGATTCTCGACAACGGGGCATACACTTCCTGGGGGGCAACAACCCCTTCGGTCATGATGATCCCCATTTCGTCCCTCTACAAGGTGCCAAATCTGTCTTTTCAAGCGACGTGCGTTTATACCAACAACATATATGCGCAGGCCATGAGGGGCTATGGGAACCCCCAGGCCACCTTTGTGGTTGAGCAATCCATGGACCAGTTGGCCGAAGCCGCCGGTATTGACCCCATGGACTTCAGAAGAATAAATGCCAACGATCCCGATGAAAAAACCACAATGGGGTTGAATATCACAACGTGTCCACTCAAGGAATGTCTTGACGAAGTAAAGAACAAGCTCAACTGGGGCGAAAAGCATGGGAAAAAGAACGGCAGGGGCGTCGGTGTTGCGTCGTTCATTCATGTGGGAGGTGGCGCTCGGGTCTATCTTTCTGATGCCCAGGGAATCATCGTCAAAGTGGATGACGAAGGGAAAGTGACGATAATCACAGGAGGCACCGATCAAGGTCAGGGGTCGGAAACCATAATTCCCCAGATGGTTGCGGATGCCATGGGATTCAGACCTGAGGACGTGTCCATTTTTTCGGGAGACACCGAAGTCTGTCCCTGGGACGTAGGCACACACGCAAGTCGCCATGCATTTATAACCGGCCATGCCATTCTCATGGTTGCAGCCGAGGTGAAACAGAAGGTCCTTGATTTGGCAGCCCGTTGGATGGGTAATCTGCTTGGCCAGGAACTCAAGAAAAAGTCAAAGATGGATCCAAATTTTGTGCCTCCCGAGGTGGATTTTGATCTCCTCTCTCATCCTGACAATCTCGACGTAAAGGCCGGCCGAGTTTTCCTCAAATCCGACCCCGACAACAAGATTACCAGCATGTCCGTCTCAAGAATCCTCCGAAAAGCGCACATGGTGGGGACAGGGAAGGGTGAAATGGTAATAGCAGAAGCCTTTTACGATCCTCCGAACGAAATGCTTGATCGGGACGGTAAGGGCAACCTCTCCTGCTGCTACACCTTTGGAACTCATGGCGTCGAGGTGGAGGTTGACACCGAGACAGGTGAGGTCAAGATTCTCAACTATATCGCAGCCCACGATGTGGGGAGAGCCATTAACCCCATGCTCGTTGATGGCCAAATATACGGAGCCACCGTCATGGGGGTGGGGTACGGCCTGACCGAGTAGATGGTCGTGAACCACGGCAGAGTCATGAATCCGAACCTGCTTGACTATAAGATACTGACCGCAAAGGATGTCATTCCCATCCAATCGGTAATTATAGAACCCATGGAACCGACAGGTCCGTTCGGCGCAAAGGGGATTGGAGAACCGGCATGCGTTCCAACCGCCCCTGCGCTGATCAATGCAATCTATGACGCCATCGGAGTCCGCATCAAGAGTCTACCGGCTACTCCGGAAAAGATTCTGGCGGCTCTCAAGGGGAGAGGCTGACCAGCATGCTCAGGTCCTCCCTGTCGGGTCGGTCTTGGAAAGGCCCATGGTTTTGAAGGACGCGAGGTGAATCTCCCGCGAATTGTTCTCCTCACTACGTCGTATCCGACCCACTCCAATGATTGGTCCGGGGTCTTTATTGCGAAGCTGGCCGAAGCTCTCAAGGAGAAAGGTTACCGAATTCTTGTGATCTGTCCGGCCGTACCTGGAGGTCATGGTCGATACCCTGTCAATGGGATCGACACCGTACGGTTTGGATATTTCTTTCCACGATCCCTGGAAAGACTCACCGGCGGTGAGGG
>JAUPKT010000179.1 GCA_030837305.1 Thermodesulfobacteriota bacterium | reverse complement strand
CATTGTGGCGGAGAGAGAGGGATTCGAACCCTCGGTAAGGCTCTACACCCTACACTCGCTTAGCAGGCGAGCACCTTCGGCCTCTCGGTCATCTCTCCGCACGCACCTATTTTGATGATAAGCTTAAGCGGAAAGTGTCCTGTTGTCAAGGTCTTTGAGTCTCGTCTCACGTGTTGCACCATCGTATGCAGCCATGGGGAACATCTTCGATGAATCGGGACAACGGGATTTCTACGGAGCCATATCTCCGGTCGAATGAGATTCTCGGAGCTATTATGATGAGGCGTTCTCTCGCACGGGTGGTGGCTACATATAACAGTCTCCTCTCCTCTTCCAAGTCGTCATCCATCCCTTCGGCCTGGGGTGAGGGTATACGGCCTTCGGTCACCCAGATCAGGCATACGGTGTGCCATTCCAGACCTTTTGCAGAGTGGATTGTGGATAGAACCAGTTTGTCGTCTTGGGAGCGGCGCTCTGACGACGCACTGTCATCCGGTGGTTCAAGAGCCATTTCATTCAGAAATCTCGTCAGGCTCTTGTACGGGACCGTCAGATTGGCAAGTTGGTCGAGGTCTCGCATTCTCTTTGGATAGTTGTCGTATCGTTCCTGAAGGAAGGGATAGTAATAGGAATTGATCTCTTCAACTTTCTTGGCGATGGTCCCGGCCATTATCTTGGTGTTCCAGATAGTGTTCAGCAAGTGATCGAAATGAGTCTTGAATTTCTTGGAGTGTGTCACGAGGTCCTTACATTGGGTAAGATCATGCGTTTCTGATAAGGTATGAGCCAGTTTCGATGCAGTCTTTAGCCCGACGCCGGGCAGGATGGCCAGTATTCTCATCCAGCTCAAGCGATCCCGATGGTTGTTCATGACCCTCAGATGAGCCAGCACATCCTTTATGTGTTGGCTTTCCATGAATTTGAAACCACCATACTTTGTGAAGGGAATGCCGTTGCGTGTGAGTTCGGCTTCCAGGTCAAATGAGTGAAAGCCGGCTCTAAAAAGGACCGCCATTTCTGAGAGGCCAATTCCCTGGCGTAGGGAATCCTGGACGAGTCGTGTGACAATCTGACTCTGCTCTCGTTCGCCCCATGGTCGAAAGGCCATCGGGAGTTGACCGGTCTTCTTCTCTGTAAACAGCCTCTTGGGATATCCGGTGGTCGCTCGTGCGATTATGGAATTGGTCAGGTGAAGAATGGGGGCTGTGCTTCTATAGTTTTGCTCGAGTCGTATGACCTGCGTCCCAGGGAATAAGGTCGGGAATTCCATAATGTTTCTAAAGTCGGCGCCTCTGAAGGAGTAAATGCTCTGAGAGTCGTCGCCCACGGCCATGACATTGTCGTGTTCACAAGCGAGTCGCCGTATAATTTTGGCCTGCAGGGTGTTGGTGTCTTGGTATTCATCCACGAGAATGTATTTCCATCGCAAAGACAACTCACTGCGAGCGATTTCTGAAGTCTCCAATAATATCTTGAAGTTGAGAAGAAGATCGTCATAGTCCATGAGATGGTTAGTTCTCTTGTGATCCATGAACATTTCTCTTATTTGCTCGATCTGTGGAATGAATTCCAGGAAGTGAGGGTGTCTCTCCTTGAGCACCTGTTCGATGCCTGTGTCGGTTCCTGCGGCTCTTGAGAGGATCTCGGCAATGGTGCGTGGCCGTGGAAATCCCTTCCCTTGGTTTCCTCCGGGCACGATGTTCTTCCTGATGAATTCGATGGCGTCTACTATGTCGCTTTGGTCCATGATGGAGTAGGAAGACTGAATTCCGAGGTAGTGTGCGTAGCGTCTCAGGGCAAGGTTTGCGGTGGAATGAAAGGTACCCCCGGCGACATCAAACAGCTCCGTTTCGATGAGTTGAGAGGCTCTGGATAGCATTTCCTGGGCTGCTTTCCGGGTAAATGTCATGAGCAGGATGGATGAAGGATCTACACCCTGCTGAACGAGCCAAGCGACGCGATACACTATGGTTCTCGTCTTGCCTGACCCGGCTCCCGCCACGACAAGAACCGGACCATCTGATCTCGAAACGGCTTCGAGCTGCTTCTGGTTGAGATGTTTTCTGAAATCCACCTTTTGAGACACGTTCTTCTCCGAGCGCCTGAAGCTGATTCGTCTTACATTAACACACAGAGAGTGGGCATGGTATCCTGAGAAATGCGTGGAAAAAAGCCTTCATTTGTGATATGATGTGTACGTTGCGGGTATAGAGGGGAGGTTTACTACATTTTGTGGTATGTGAAGGAGGATTGAGTGACAATTCCAGTGAAGGTTCTGGCTTGCCCCCTCTGCTCTCATCAGTTTAGTCACGAAAGAGAGGCCGAAGGGAGGAACTCAACGGTTTTTGGGTACGGTTTGGACTTTCGTTTAATTCCCAGGGATTGTAGCAGATCTTCAGAATTGGCAACCTGTCCTGAATGTCTGTACACGGCGCGGGTTCAAGATTTTTCCGCAAGGGTCCCTGGTAACGTAAAAGATTTGGTCAAATCGGACAAGTATGTAGGAATCTTTAAGAAGTATCAGATTCATGATTTCGTGTCCCGGAAGTGGATAGCCCTTATTTCTATATTTGAGACCCGTGGTCTCAATCCCCGTGATCTTGCCGTAATGAGTTTGAAGGGTTCATGGGCAGCCCGGGAGTATTCCAACCTTAAAACCGAGTCCGAGTTGCTGGAGTTAGCCGATTCGTATCTCGAAGACGCGCTTCGGAGAGGTCTTACGAAAGGTGATCCAGGTTTGATCATGTATCTCCTGGGTGAAGTAAACCGCAGGAGGGGAGACTTTCGACGAGGAAGGGAAATGCTTTCCTTTTTGGGAAACAATCCCCGGTATCGATATCCTGCTCTCCTTGAAACCGTGCTCATCGAAGAAGAGGACTCCACACCGTATTGGTCCTATCACGCTCCTGACCAGATGGAGCTGCACTCCCACAAGTTTAAAGGCCTTTTCCCGAGCTTACGAAGCATCCCTCCAGGAAAAACAGAATTCTATCCCGACGAACTCAAAGAAACCGCCGAAAAGCCCGAAGACGATCGTCTTAAGTATTGAATACTCACATCAGCCCGCGTTGTCCATGATAGTGGACTGCGGGCTGGTGCGTTTGTTCGGAGAAGTTTTCAGATGCTCCAGATGCAGCTTGAAAAGCGGTTGGCAAGCTGATAATCTGACGAGTCTGAGGACCTGTCACATATCGTGCATTCAATGATGGAGGAAACGGAATGAAACCTTATTTTGAGCAGATGACACCTTTTGGAAAAGCACTCAATCAATCAAAGATAAAGCAGACCGAAGAAAACGTTGCTCTCGTCAGAGCAGTGGAAAAGGAGATCGAGGAAGAGGCGGCCAAGGTGGTGGCAGCGGGATTGCCTGCTTCGAAGATTAACGAGCGAGGCCAGTTAACGGCGTGGCAGAGGCTGGAATATCTCTTGGATCCTGGAACTTGGCATCCCTTGCACTCTGTGTTCAACCCGAAAGACAACGCAGAGGGATCAACGGGCGTTGTCAATGGTCTTGGTAAGATAGGAGGCAAGTGGGCCGCAATCATCGCATTCGACAACAAGGTGATGGCAGGTGCGTGGGTGCCGGGCCAGTCGGAGAACGTCCTGAGATTTACGGAGATAGCCAAAAGGCTGAAGCTGCCGCTCGTATGGCTCGTCAATTGCTCGGGTGTTAAGCTGACGGAACAACAAGAAGTTTATCCGGACAGGCGTGGAGGTGGAACGACCTTCTTTCGGCATGCCGAGCTGGAAAAATTGGGAATACCAGTTTTGGCCGGTATCTACGGGACGAACCCCGCAGGCGGTGGGTATCACGGCATCAGCCCGACCATTCTCCTTGCTCACAAGGACTGCAACATTGCCGTCGGTGGAGGGGGCATTGTGAGCGGCATGACTCCCAAGGGTTTCTTTGATGAACCAGGAGCGGATCAAATCATAGAGGCGACGCGCCATTTCAAAGAGGTTCCGCCCGGCAGTGTGAAAGTTCATTATGATTCCACGGGCTTTTTCAAGGCCGTGTTCGAAACCGAACAGGGTGTCCTGGATGGTCTGAAAAAGTATATGCGATACATTCCTTCCTATGATCCTGACTTCTTCAGAGTTGCGGAGCCGTCCGAACCTCGCTTTGGCCAGGAAGATCTTGATCGGATCATCCCTATGAATCAAAAAATGGTCTACAGTTTTGAGGAGGTGCTTGCGCGACTCACCGACAACAGTGAACACATGGAATTCAAACCCGATTATGGCCCGGAAGTGTACACCGGCCTAGTGAAGCTTGATGGTCTTCTCGTTGGCGTCATCGGAAACAAGCAAGGATTCCTAGGGCAAGATTACCCGGAATATGCCCCGTACCCCGGGATTGGGGGTAAACTGTATCGCCAGGGACTCATAAAGATGAACGAATTTGTGACTCTCTGCGGCAGAGATCGCGTTCCCATCGTGTGGTTCCAAGATACTTCGGGGATTGACGTGGGGGATATAGCCGAAAAAGCCGAACTCCTTGGCTTGGGACAATCACTGATCTATTCTATAGAACAGACCGACGTACCGATGATGCTGGTAGTGCTTAGGAAAGGCACTGCAGCGGCCCACTACATTATGGGAGGCCCCACAGCGAACAATCATAATGCGTTCACTCTGGGCACACCGGCTACCGAAATCTACGTCATGCATGGCGAAACAGCGGCCGCGGCATCATTTGCAAGACGGTTGGTCAAGGAGAAAGACAGCGGTCGGCCTCTGCAACCTATCATAGATAAGATGAATGCCCTGGCGAAGCAGTACCATGACCAATCGAGGCCTCTGTACTGCGCCAAGAACGGTTTGGTTGACGAGGTCATATCTTTTAGAGACATGCGGCGATACATGACTGCCTTTGCGGGATGTGCGTATCAGAACCCCGGGTCTATATGTCCTCACCACCTCATGATGATCCCGAGGATCACTCGGGGCTGATAGGATATTTGTTATGAGTTGGCAATTCAATCCGGACATAAAAAGGAGAAAGCACAATGAGTGAAACAGAAAAAAATCTGAAAGAGGCTTTTGCAGGTGAATCGCAGGCAAACAGGAAATACCTCGCGTTCGCCAAGAAGGCCGAAGAGGAAGGCCTCAAAGGAGTTGCCAATCTTTTCAAGGCCGCTGCCGCGGCTGAAACGATTCATGCCCACAATCATCTCGAGGTTCTCAACGGCATTAAGTCTACACTGGAGAATCTGAGAGAAGCCTACGGGGGAGAGCATCACGAGTTTTCTTCGATGTATCCGGCATTCCTGGAGAAATCTAAGGAAGAAAAGAACAATGCTGCGACCCGGACCTTTCATTGGGCCAATGAAGTTGAGAAAGTTCACGGTGCTTTATACCAGGACGCCATTAAGGTATTGGAATCTGGGAAGGCTTTCCCTGAGAAAGATTACTACATCTGCCCAAAATGCGGATATACCATCGCGGACTCAGCGCCTGATAAATGCCCTGTTTGCGGCGCCAAGAAGGAGACCTTTTTTATTGCATCGTAACGGAGGAGTAATCCATGAAGGAGACTGTCTCGGTAAAGAACATTGGGCTGAGGGGCGTCACGGTTGCGGATACCAAGATCAGTTTTATCGACGGCAACCAAGGCATTTTGATCTATAGAGGTTACCGAATTGAGGAGTTGGCCGAGAGGTCGAGCTTTATCGAGACCGCCTTCTTGCTCCTGAACGGATACTTGCCATCCAAGAGTGAATTTGAAGAGTTCGATGCTCTTGTGAAGGTGGGCCGCGAACTACCTGAGTTCATCTATGATTGCCTGCGGAAGCTGCCCAAGAATGCGGATCCCATGGATGTTCTCCAGGGAGTGGTGCCGCTGTTGGGGATCGTGGACCCGGACTTGCTCGGAGAGAATCGAGAGGCAAATCTCAGAATGGCCACCAGGCTCATCGCACGGATCCCTGCTGCAATGGCAGCGTGGCACAGGATAAGACACAACCAAGATCCGGTTCCCCCCGACGATTCTCTTTCTCATGCTGCGAATTTTCTGTGGCAGATGACAGGTCAGCCACCTGATGGGGACACGGCCAATGACCTTGACTGTTGCCTCATCCTCCATGCGGACCATACCTTCAACGCGTCAACCTTTGCGTGTCGGGAAGTGTGCTCGACCCGGGCGCACATGTATGCCGCCGTGGCGGCAGGCGTCGGTGCCCTCTCGGGGAGTCTGCATGGTGGAGCCAACGCCAGAGTAATGGGCATGCTCATGGAGTTGGAGCACGTAGTGGACGTTCCGCAGTGGATCAAAGATCGTGTAAACTCGGGCGAGAGAATCATGGGAATGGGTCACGCCGTTTATAAGACCATGGACCCTCGAGCCAAATACCTAAAACCGATGGCCACGAGATTGGGCAAGCAGAAAGGACTTGAAAAGTGGGATGATTTGTCCAAATTGGTCGAAGAAACCGCCGTGTCGGAGTTTGAGAGCCGAGGTAAGACGGAGATCAAGCCCAATGTCGATTT
>JAUPKT010000178.1 GCA_030837305.1 Thermodesulfobacteriota bacterium | reverse complement strand
GCGACGCAAGTCTACCCGGTACCAATTCTTTGATGTGGGCGTACATGATCTGACCCGGTGCGGCGAAGAAGCCCAAGAAAAAGAGGCACACCGCCATAAACCAGAATGATGAAGGTTTACCAAAAAACCCTATGGCCAAACACATCAGACTAAATCCGGCGAGTGCCGGAAGAACAACTTTCTTTCGCGACCGCACTACCCTGTCGCTCAGGAAACCAGAAATCGGTAATGATACCATGTATCCCAACCCCATTGAGAGAAGTCCGTTCGCAGCTTCGATCTCTCCCATGCCAAGTCCCAAGGAGAGGTATGGGGCTATCCACAAACCCTGAAGTGCGGCAAAAAAACCGTAGCGGACAAAGCTGCTGTAACTCACGGCCCAATAGCTGTATGTGGTTACAAAATAGAGAAAATCCTTCAGGGAGGCGTGAGTCTGTTGGCGTCTTTTCACAGAGTGGCTCTTCGGGCTGCTTCTGGCCACCACGACAAATAGTGTACCGATGAAGGCCTCTACTGCCGCAAATATCCAAAAACTGCCACGCCATCCCATCTCTTGACTAAGGATAGCCAACGGGGTAGCAGCAAGAAGATTTCCCAGGACACCGACCGAGACTACTGTCCCGCTGAGGAATGCGAAGCGATTTGCGGGAAACCACACACCGAAAAGAGCAAGCAAGACCATGAGATTGCCGCTCATGCCTATTCCCAACATGACACGAGCCACAACGAGTTCCAAGTAGGAATTTGCCTGAGCAAAAAGCACGGCCCCACCAAGGGCTGTTGCAGCGAGTATTGCCGCACTTCCCCGAGGGCCGAAACGATTGAGGGCAAACCCGAGAGGGAGTTGACTTAAGGCGAATGAATAATAGAAGGCTGCAGAAATGTCTGCCAAGTGCGAACTGGTAAGCTCAAGGTCTTGAGAGAGAGCGCCACTTATGACTGTTGTGGAAACACGTGCAAACATGGACAGCACAAAATTTATACTGCCCACAAAAAAAATAGCCCAGCGCCTGTAACTGGCGGGCGCCGGGTCTTCGAAGTAGTTCACAAAGTCAGCTCCTCAGGCCAAGGAATCAATCGATTCCATTAGTCGCTATTTCTTGAGTGCTGCGATACGATCCGCAATACTTTTGTTCTGTGTGGTGGGTTCTCCCGATACTTCTTGGAGCGCTTGCTGTATGTTTTGATCCTGTTTCTCGGTCTGTACACTCAACAGCTTCGCTTTCATGTCGGCGGCCGATGCTGAAGCGCGTGCCTGTTCCGCCTGCTTGTTCATTGCAGCCAGAGCTACTCCCAGGCTGGACGACTGTTTCCTGAGCCCAGCCATCTGCTCAGACTTCTCCGATCGCGCCTGTGCTCGCTGCCGCTCAATCTCGGCTCTCTTCATTTCACGCTGCGCCTTGTCCAGTTGGGCCCGAGCAGACTTGACCTTCTGCGCCGTGATGCCGGCAAGCTCTTTTATCTCTTCGTAATACGTTCTTGCTTCCTCAGCCTCCTGTGACTCCCTTTCCATTTCAGGCTGAAGGTCTTCCAAGTCTTTTAGGAGCTTGGTCAGACTTGCTTCTAGTTCAGTCGCCCTTGCCTGATCTCCTGATGACTGGGCCGTATCGTACTGCTTGTGAAGTAGTTCCGCCGCTGCCATAAACCTATTATAATTCTTGGCTGCAGCATCAGCTTCAGCCTTCTCCTTTTCATACGAGGATTTCGCCTTTCCTGCCTCGACGGTTATGTTGTCAAGCTCCCGTATCATCTCCTGTATTTCAGCCTCGGATGCCGTCTCCGGGTCCCACGAGACGATCATCTGCGTCATCGATTCGCCGGCTTGACTCAGCTTTTCTTTTCCAAAAGACCTAATAAATCCGAAAATTCCGCCCATTTGTACATGTCTCCTTCAGTTGGTATGTTCTTAGATAATCTTTAGTGAAGCTGGAGATAATTCCAGTCCCACCATCACTTGCACCGATGCGCCATCCTTCTCGTTCACGGCAGAGACCAAGAGATACTCGTCTACGTCCTGATTCACCTGACGTCCGTACAGCATGGCATCATATTTCACCGTCTCTGTTCTCTCACCATAGGGGTCGTAGTGTAGGGTCTCGAGGAACTGGACGGGAGGAATATGTGTAATTGAATTACCATCACTATCTTGTTCCAGAACCGCCTGGGATTCATCATTCTCCCAGACTCTAAAATACTGCGTTTGGTCCTTGAGTTCAAAAATACTCAGCCCAATGTAACCGTCCTTCTCAGAAAGCCAGAAATCCCAGTCATGGGGATAAATTTCGTCATAGGCCATAAAAAGCTTGCACTCTTCTATTCCACCCCGACTGTCAGCGGCGACTTGGAGCATGTAAGGGGTACCTTCAGATGCAAAATAGGACCTGTGAACGGTGACGCTCCCTATGGGAAAACGACCGTAGGACAGTATCACCTCAGCAGATGCCGGAGGACGAATCTTAAGATTCTCTCCGCCTAAGATAAAATCTACCGCGCCGATTTCAATCATGCCGCTCAGTCTCAATCCAAGAGGCAAATTTTCGTCAACTCTGGCCGTACCGATTTTCTGATAGGAATCCTTCATGTCACCATATTTTTTCAGACCCATTTGTTTGATAACATTCCAAACGTTGGACATCTTACCTCTCAAGACACAATATGATCGTCATGGGCAAATTGCCTGACGGAAATGTGCCGACGAGCGGAGAACTTTATTAGCCTCCTAACCAGCACCATTAACTATTCGCTCCAAGGTGGGCCTTATCTCGACGATGGCTGCAGAGAGACCATCCATAGCTTCCGTGCCGAACCTTGCAGCCCAATCATTCCGAAGCACCAGTACCGCTTGAACCGCTAATGTTTTCACATCGTGGCCAAAAAACCAACCCTTCTGCAAATGGGGATAGACGTCTGCCCGTATTGTTGTCATCTGATATATTCTGTTTCCGTGACTATCCAAGATATCAGTAAAACGGCTGTCGTCAATCGGTATGAGCCTCAACCGGTCCTTCTTCGCTGCCGCCTCCTCCGCCTGCTTGAGGAAGTCGCTGTTGAGGCCGCCCACAAAAAGCATGAGGGAATTTGGGTTCGTTTGAACGCGACTCAAGGCGTCCTTATAATCAGTATGTTTCGTCTTTATTCGAGCAAGTGAGGGGTTTACTTTGCACAGCATGCTCCACGTCATGGCGGTTCCGGAGTCCTTAGGCCCGACATAGACCTCGTGTCGTTTAGGGTCTAGGTCGGTCAAGGATTTTAAGCCCGAGGAACGATTAGCCAAGAGCTGAACGTATTCTTTGAAGAGGGTTGCCTGCTCAGTCACTACGGGCGCACTCCCTGGAGCCGAATCCCTCAAGGCCAAGACATCTGATTGCACCAAGGCCATGTCTGCTGCACCGGACGAAAGGAGTTTCATGTTATCGAGGGAGCCTGATGTGGGAATGACTCGAACTTCAAAGCCCTCTGATTGTTTCTCAAAAAGCGTTGCGAACTTGTTGTACCAACCGCCTGGTTGCCCTGTAGCCAATCTCAGCACGGGTTTGCCTCCGGAATGAGTCGCCCCAAATACTGTTGGTGCCAAGGCCGCCTCGACTGGAACCCCCGGAGGAAGATACGAAGGGTCTTTCGGGGTTCCTTCCATCGACTTGATTTGTCGGTCCATTTCAGACAATTTCCCACGAAGCTCCTCATTATCCTTCGCAAGGGTTTCAACTTCTTGGCGCCACTTCTGAAAACCCGGATCGTTGGAATGGTTGTACGCAGTTGCTGCAACATTCTTGTTTGTTATGTGATCAAGCATCCAGAAAAGAAAAAGGGAGTTAAAAATGCCAAAGCTTGGTGATGAGCCAACCATGTGCGCAGGCGGCCGATAGCCTTGATTTCGATAGTAATCGTCCATTCGATTGCGATGAGTCCCCGGGTCGACTCCAGACGAGTGTCGAGCTTTGTCTGCTAGAGGACCAGAAAGCATCCCTTCTGCTTGAGAGCCTGTTTTCGGAAATGCGGATTGCGCGGATTTGTATTTTTCGAGAGATTCCTGAGAAGCCTTCTTCCCCTCAGTTTTGATCGTCTGTTTGTCAAATTTTGAACCGCCTTGAAACGTCTGCGTCCCCGAAGACACGGGAGAGGGCTTCGAATATCCCGAAGATGAGTCCCTTGGGGCCGGCGTAGACTCTCCTCGGACGTTTCCCTGAGGGAACTTTGGCTTAGTATATCCCCCGGACTGGACGGAAGAATCGAGGCTTGGTTTGGCATAGCCCGAAGGAGCCCGTTCAGTTGCTTTTTCGGCGGGGGCTTGGGGAGGTTTGCCTTGGGTGTTCGGAACAGGTTTCGTGTAACCACCTGAGGAGCTTTGACCTCCAAAAAATCCCCCACCGTGCCTATCCCAAGTGTCATGTGTCCTCTGAGACCACGATGATCCTTTGTTGTAGCTCGTCCCGGATGATTTTGAAAAAGAGCTGCTCGATCGAAACCCTGCTTTG
>JAUPKT010000177.1 GCA_030837305.1 Thermodesulfobacteriota bacterium | reverse complement strand
AAAGCCGATGGTCCAAAGAACCCCCTCACGAAGGATTCAGTCGGTGTCTCACGTTGTATAGAGGCCGGTCGGACTTGGGTCAAGACTACTGGGGGTTTTTCCCGTTCTATGGGCGTATGTACCGAAGATTCGGCGTTGATCACAACCGATTTGTGTTATTTCCCCTGTATTATGAGAGTACCGACGATGGCGCACGAACGTTTCGATTTCTGTGGCCGCTGGTAACATACGCGAACAATCATTCTCGATCGACACTCAAAGTATGGCCGATCTATGGACATGATCGCATCCGTAACGATTACAACAACTTGTTTGTTCTGTGGCCATTTTTTCAGGTAGTCCACAAGTATCCGGGGACAGAACAAGCATCCCGTTACAGCGCCCTACCCTTCCCCCTCTATGTAAAGCATGAAGACTCATACTCGTGTGCGGTTCACGTCATTTGGCCACTGTTTACCTACTATCATCATTATCAGACAGGACATCAAAGATACAGCTTTCGTCCCTTCATTACTTATGGAACCGGTGGAGGTATCGAAGAGTTGAGTCTGCTCTCTCTCTATACGTACAAACGGGACCACAGGCACCCCGGCACTTCGAAAGACTCCAGCGGCTATGTATCTGTTGCAGGAGAGGAGATTGTGACTGAGCGGAGCTTTCTCAGTTTGAGTTCAATAAAGAAACGCTACAGGAAAGGTTGCCTAACCTACGCACGATATCGCTTCTGGCCCCTTGCCGAATACATTTGGGATGCGGAGAAAGGCAGCCGGCTCAAGGTTCCTGAGATCGTTCCCCTCAATGACCAGTGGTGGGACCTCAACATGGGGCGTCTGCTGAGATTTGTTGATTTCAGAGACACCCCGATTACCAGAGAAGTAAGCCTTCTTTTTGGTTGGACCCAAAAGACGGAACTCAAATCGGTTGCCCACATTGCCGCACCTCCGGTACCAGGAGACGACGACTGGGGCGAACTCGTGCAAGGCGCCTTTGGGAAGCAGTAGCATTGCACGTCGGCAAGTAATTCAATCCCTTACGAGAGTCCGTATATTTCAAAGTATTTGGTTCTCAGATAGTCGATCAGGTATTGCGGATTGGGCTTTTCCCCGGTCACATTAAGAACCAATTCCCTTGGCAGGTAGCGCGAGCCCTGCAGATGTATCTTGTCTCGCAGCCACGCAAGGATTTGAGAGAAATCCCCTTGTTTCAGAGTTCCTTCTATGTCTCTTAATTCTTTGGTCATTTGAAAAAAGAATTGCGCCGCGTAAAGGTTGCCCAGTGTGTAGGTAGGGAAATAGCCAATGGCTCCTGAAGACCAGTGTACGTCCTGCATCACTCCGTCGCGATATGAAGGAGGTTTCAATCCAAGATATTTTTGCACCTTGGCATTCCAGGCCTCCGGAAGATCTTCCACGTCGAGTTCTCCTCTACAGAGCATGACTTCAAGCTCGAAACGCAACAAGACATGGATATTGTAGGTCACTTCGTCAGCTTCGGTCCTGATGAGACTTGGCGCAACGTTGTTCAGGGAACGATAAAAATGCTCTAGATTGATGCCTTTGAGTACCGGGAAGTGTTCTTGGGCCTTGGGGTAGAAGAAGATCCAGAAAGCCCGCGATCTGGCGATCATGTTTTCCCACATGCGAGACTGAGACTCGTTTATTCCCAGAGAGGCAGGCTTGCAGAAAGGCAGCCCCCAATGTTCTACCGGTAATCCCTGGTGATAAAGGGCATGTCCTGTCTCGTGGACTACACCAAACAACGATTCCCCAAAAGAGTCTTCACGATATCGAGTTGTTATGCGAACATCGCCAGGACCTATGCCTATAGTGAAAGGATGGGCGGATACGTCGAGCTTGCCGGCCTCCATGTCGTAACCGATTGCCTCGGCCACTTGCAGTCCGAAGATTTTTTGACTTTCAATCGGGAATCTCATGCTCTCAAATGACGAATCATCGGCACGTGGACTGTCTTGGATCCTGCTGAGTATCTCAACAAGTGCATCTACGAGATCCTTGAAAATTGGCTCCAGTTCCCTTACGGAGGCCCCTTGCTCGTAAGAATCCAGAAGCGCATCGTATGATTCGTTCTCATATCCAAGTGCTTCAGCTTGTTCCCTTTTAAGCGCTACGATTCTCTCAAGGAATGGTTTGAAGGCTATCCAGTCATTGTTCGGCCTGGCCTTCTCCCACGCGGACTGACCCTCCGCTGCTGCTCTTGCCAATTCCACTGCGAGCCTCTCGGGTATCTTGACGGCTCTCTCATAACCTCTTCGCCACTCTCTTATGTTGACGGTCTC
Source organism: Thermodesulfobacteriota bacterium (assembly GCA_030837305.1). GTDB lineage: Bacteria > Desulfobacterota > Desulfomonilia > Desulfomonilales > Desulfomonilaceae > JAUPKT01. Next base: position 1,294 of record JAUPKT010000177.1, on the reverse strand, counting down.
CGCGGACAAAGGGTCTTGATTGATGGATGATCCTTCCACTTTGGCAAGCAAGTCCCCGATTACGGGGTCAGTAACCATCTGATGGTGCATCTGCGCCAAGGACGCAAGTTGATTTGCTCTGTGAGCATGACCTTTTGGGGGTATACTGGTACGCTGGTCCCAGTGAAGAACCGCAATGGCGGATGCCAGATAAGATATGCTCCGGCTACGGTTGCAGAGTTGATCGTAAGCCTCTTCTGAATTCATCTCTTAGCCCTTCCTCCAGCCCGTGGGCGAGATCTCTTTCCGGCAACAGCCTGACAAAATTGCCCCGGCATTTCAGCCGATCAATTCAACACAACGTCCGTATCGATGCGATGAAGTCCCTTAGTGTGGGATCAAGGATGTCTGCTAACACCATATCGATTCCAGCACCGGCAAGCAAGCCCAAACAGTTGTATTCCAACTGAGCCGGGAAGAAGCTACGGAATCCGCTCCTGAGATTGGAAAGCCCAACTATGGTCCGCGCGGTTTCCTGAAACACGGCCCCTGATGAGAGAAGTCGAACAGTTTTTACGCATTCACTGATGCGAGGCAAAGAATCATCCCAGCGTAGGCTCGGCAGGACAGGATCAAACACAAGACTGTCCGGGGCCATACCGGCTGCCATAGCCTTGTGTCTCAACTCTATGGCCAGAGAGATTTTCTCCTCCATCTTTGCGGGAGAATAAGAGGTCTCGTCCATGAGCAAAATGATCAAGTCAGCATGTGATTCCACAGCCAGGGGCAGCAGTTCGGAAATCTTGTTTGTTTCCAGAGACAGCGCATTCAGTATTGGTGGCTTATCGCAGGCCAATACGCCCCTTTTCAGAACGCGGGGGCTTGGGCTGTCAAGTATGATCCGAAGGGAACAGACTTTCTGAACCACATCTACGAGGAACGTGATCCTGTCTTCCTTTCGAGGGGTCAGATAACCAGGGTTGATGTCGACACAGTCTGCACCGTTTTGTTCGAACCGCTTGACCATTTCCCGTATGGGGGTCGGGTCTAGCTGTTCCATGGCTTTTGCCACAACGGCATTTAGACCGTGGAGATTATCTGCTGCAATCAGCACCTAGTTGCGCCCTTCGAATGCCGAACTCTAGGAATGAGTCTCCTCCACTGCCCTCTGTTTGCGCTGTTCGAGGTCTTCAATTCCATTGGCCAGTTCGAGGCAGGCGAGAGCCTGTCTGTAAATTGGGGTATCTACCATGCGGTTGTCGAGGTTCACGGCTGCCCGGCCATTCTTCAAACCGTCCTCAAAAGCTGCAACTAT
>JAUPKT010000176.1 GCA_030837305.1 Thermodesulfobacteriota bacterium | reverse complement strand
GTATAGCAGTTTGATTCATCGTCGAAGAAGCCCCATGCGCTCCAATACACTTATAGGAAACATGATCCCTGTTCTAAAAAAAGGTGGAATTTCCCTCAAGGGACAGCCCGCAATCCGACGAGCTATCTATAGGTCGATTCTTGCGCGGGCTGTCCCTTGAGGGAAATTCGTCATTATTTAAAAGATCGCAGCGCCCCGTTTTTCGCGCTTGACAACGCCCGTTTTATAGCAGTTTCTTATGGACGTCCCGCGGGCTCTTTGAAGAATTTTATAATGTTATGGACATCCCCCTCTTCAGTCCATTCGTCTTTAGCCTCCATGTGGAAATTTGTTCACCAAGTCGCGCCGTCTTTCCTCCGGGAGTGATATGGGCAAAGTGAACCGCATCGGCCAGGGCAGCGACCAGCCTATTGCGTTGTTCTGAGATGGGGGCGGTGAGCCGGCGCTGCGAGGGGTCAAAGGGGGACAGAAGCAAGATCCGGTCTGTTGCGATTCCCTCCCGCCATTGCTTTGGAATCCTCATCCCTTCAAGGCCTCGGGCACGACAAATGATGAACGTCTGAACGCCGCGCAACAAGATTATCAGGCAATCCTATTCTATAGGCGAATGAAATCCGCTGATGATGCATCTACCCTCATCGCGCCATTTTTGCGCCTGATCCATGGCCTTTAGAATGGCTTGGCCCGGGCAGGTCTTGGAACAGAAAAGGGCGGTTTTGGGGACACTGAGCAGATCCAGTCTCCCGATGGCCCAGAGTCGGACCGGGGCGTCCCGGCCCAGGCGTTCTGTCAGTTGAACGGGGAAGGAAGGGCTGTTGTTATCGATGACTTGTAACGGGGGGTACATGGCCATGAAGGCTGTCCTTCATCGAGCGCCCTTTTCGGGGAGCTTCTCCACCATCTTTTCATTTTCGTTAATGATGATTATGCCATGGCCAAAGCGCCGGGCCTGTTCGCCCGCCTTTAAAGCGGCACTGAAAACAAGGTTCATCAGGCAACGGCGTATTCCACAGCCCTTGGGTTTTCCATCCGCTTGGACGCGTCCAGGATCTCCATTCCCACGATATTGCCGACCTTGTCGAAATCGAGGATGATGCCTGGTCTCTCTTCGTCGCTTTCCTCAATCGTCGAGTCGCTGAAAAGGATGCGCAGGACGTCTACCTCAGCGTCATAGGTTATTTTCATAACTGCCTCCAATACTTATCTATTTTACTGGTTCTGTACACTGTGATCACCTTACCCGGCACGACGCTGTTGTCCACAATCACCCTTACAAGATAGTCCTTCCCTGTCCCAAAATCCATGATCGACTGGTAACCCTTCGTGTCCCCGTATCCTTCAACGATCTGATCTGGTTTCTGCAAAATCGCCTCCACAGTATCGTCGGGTATCGCCCTGCGGTCCATTTCCTTCCTTGCATGTTTAGTGATTTCAAACTTCATAGGTCCTCTCATACGCCATTCGGGCAGGCCTTTCTACCAATCCAACCTTGTACACGGTCTTCCTGCTCGAGAACACGCCCAGATGCTTTCAGGGAACGATCTTGAACTTGAGGGCATTCTTTTAAGCGCATAACGGCCATATCCCCCTTAGATCAATTGTCCGCCCGTCGACCCACAGGATAGTTGATGTCGTAACTGATAACAACCAGTTCCGTGGCGAAAAATCCTTGGGTCGCCCCAGGTTCCTTCAGCGGAGGCGGGATTCAGCCTTGACACTGTTTTGATTGAATTCTAAAACAGCGTTCCGAATATGTGCCTGCCGTGGCGTCCCGAGCCGTCATGTTTCCAATCTCAAAAGATCTTTTTGGGGCCAAAAACGAGGTTATAAGCTCTATTTGAGGCTCCTTTATTATAATTTCTCACCCAGATTCACCCGGTTGGCATAGTGTGACCTGGCCCAGTGGTCTACGTCGCTTACCGATTAGGGAAAAAGGCTTACCGATTACTTACCGATTGCCGCCCCGCTGTAAACATACCGCACACTCCGGCCTTTCCCGATTTGCTCTGCAAAACCTGTTTCCACGAGTGCACGCAGTTCTTTTGTTGCCGTTACTTTTGAGATATCGAAGCGTTCCTGGCATTCCCGATTTGTTACGGTTTGGCCAGCGGCAAGCCATTCGACGATTCGTCGCTGCCGATCCGTAAGGCGGTCTTCGATCGAGGCAGGAATGCCACCTTCAACGGGTGCTTTTATCTGATTTACATCATCTCCCGGCCCTCGCAGCGTAACCGTAAAGTACCCATCACGAAAAGAATATTCTGGCATTTTCAACCCGTGGTCTATCATGGCAGCACGCATGCGGCGGATGCCGCTGCCGCGCTGTTCCATAAGGTGCAGATGACCAAGATATTGTGCGAGCGTTGGATTTCTGGAGCAGGGTTCGTAATTGCCTTTGATCAATTTGCTGATTGTCAACGGTGGCAACAAATTCCCCGGGCTGAGAATTTCCACCCGGTCAAAGAAGACCTTCAGATGGACCTGCCGCGCATTGTCTTCGTAATCCCGGTGTGCGATGGCATTAACAATTGACTCGCGGATAACCTCCCGAGGATACTCGTCCAACTTTATCCTCCGAATCCCCACTATCCGTATCGGATGTCGCGTGTTGGACACCACGAAATCGATCACGCGGTCAACCATTCGAGGGGCAGGCCCGGAAATGGTATCCTGGTCTTTGGGGTTCGGATCAAGCTCCGTCCCTGCATAGGCATCCGCCAGAATACGACACTGCGAAAACACTTCAGAGGGATTCCGGCCAAGGAACAGCAAACCTGAAGCCATTGCCTTGTATGATGGAATACCGGGTTCTTTCCAAACCAGACCTTTTTCACGAAGCTTGTTCAGCAGAGTCATCTTTGCGGGTTTCTCATCCCGACTTATTTCCTTTACCGCTTGAAGCCATTCCAAAGCAACATCGAGATCCAGCTTTGTGTCCTGGACATTCAGAACCTTCTGCTCGAACTGAGACGCTTTCCCGACATCGCCGCCTTGCCTGTCTGTTAAATGCTCCACCTTGAGGGTGAAAGATTCGTCCAAGATGCGAGCGAGCCCCTGTTTGACCTCGGGGAGAAGATCCACCCGGTCATGGAAACGCCGATAGATATGTCCGTCCTTCTTAATTTCATCGAAGAAGTCCTGTGTCTCCAAATGTCGATCCGCATCGTGCTGTCCGCGCACGAAGATCATCATCGGCATATCTCGCTTCATCGCATGCCGGTATTCCTCGTGGGTTGCCGAAACCGTCTCCACAATATGCCCGTACTCTCGATCCATGACCAGGATATAGATGTCGCAGGAATCCAGGCACTTCAGGTACGGTTTGGCTATCCGTCGACCCGAAAGCGGCTCTCTGTCATATAGGACAGCGTCGCAGAACTGGCTTAGACCCTCGTCGCCGGATACCGCTCCGGCAATTGCCACTCGTTCGATTTCAAGCTCCTTCTGCACCGAACTGATGAAGACCCTTTTCTTTCTCACGCTCATACGGCTATCTCGTCGTTCATGCGTCGTGGGAGGAAGGAGTCATCGGCCCTTCGAAGTTGTTCATTTTGTCTCATAAGGTTTTTCATAAGACCGCAAAGCAAGTTATATTATTGAAAGACCCCACTTCTGCTAAATCATCACTGATGTCATAAGATCGTAAAAAATTTTAACGAACTTCTTGACCATCGTTTGTAGTTAGAGGTTGATCAGATATTAACCATCACTGCCCTTCCTCCCAGCCATCGGCCACCAGGCCCATGCGGTACTTGATGTCATAATTGATGATGAAATCCACTTCGTGGTCGGTAACGTCATAGGGTGTTTGGCAAGGGTTTGGTTGCCCCCATTTCCTTTCAGGGGCCTCCCCTCTCGTCCCGAGCCAACCATCTTCCCGATCCAAAAAGACCCTTCTTGGGGGTCAAAAGGCCTGTTATAGGCCCTATTCGAGGATTCCTTATCACGATTTCTGCAATAGTTTCATTCATCTGTCTCGGTCCGACCCGGAGCCAGTATTCCGGCGTTCATGACTGCGTACAGGTATTACGCATCCCTGAACCGCTGGCCTTGAACCATTCGTTCTGGGTGAAGGCCACGGGGCCGATGCCCTCCCTTTGGATTCAATATACCACGTTTCCTCTATTCTTATCCACGCACCGGACGCCTACCGCCAGGTTCTCCCCATTGACCAGCCACAACTCTGCGGGCTTGCACCCAAATGTAAAGATGCAAAGGGCGTCCCCATGCCCATTTTATCTTATTTCCGGTTAGTTAGCCATGCTCCATTCCTTTCGCTTGCAATTGAATTTTAAAAGAGCGCTGCCTTCCGCTGCCTTCGCCCCAATTCTCATGATCTATCGATTTCTGCGGCCCAGTCCTGGACTGCCACCCTCCAACAAATTCGAGGTCTGCCGCAGCTGGATACGCTCTCCAATCTTCGACAGTACCTTCCTTTGCTTATCTGAGAGCGACCTCCCGGAGGTTGCCAGTTTGTGCATACTCTCAAGCAGGGAGACTTCGGCTTGATATAACCATGACGCACTCTCTAAAAGCTCGTCGATTTTCCTTGCCTCTTTTCGGTAAGCATGCTTTGCCGGCTTGTCATAGGCTTTATGACTTTGGCTCTTGCAGGGCATATTCTCATTCGCATTGGATGCGCTTTTTGTCGTATCGCCATGATTTAACAGGTGCGAAGAAGACGGCTTTTTGGGTGCGCAGACATCGGGGCCTCTATGTCCACAAGTCTTGCAAACGAAACGCTTGGAGACCACATGCAGCTCTTTCAGCAGTTGAGTTTCGGTTAAAGCGCTTAGTGCCGGGAACCTGCTATATACCCACCGCGCGTCTGATAGGCTCTCATGACCACATTTTCGGCAGCGTAAAACCGCTAAGATAGGCACTCCATTTTCTGGCTTTAATGCGTTCATCTCTGTGGAGCTAACATAGAGTTATTGGAGTGCTTTTCTACGCAAAAAGGCTCGATCAAAATCCGCACTCCTCCCTCTTCATGGCGCCTTGTCCCACTTGTCCTTGATCTCCTTCGCCCCGGCCACGTACCGCACCATCTCTACCCTATCTTTTGGCACCAGGGTTTCGGCCGGGTCTCTCACCATGTAGAGCTGTGGAAGTGTTGCAGTGTTCATGACTGCGTACAGGTATTACGCATCCCTGAACCGCTGGCCTTGAACCATTCGTTCTGGGTGAAGGCCACGGGGCCGATGCCCTCCCTTTGGATTCAATATATCACGTTTCCTCTATTCTTATCCACGCAGCGGACACCTGCCGCCAGGTTCTCCCCATTGACCACCCGCAACTCTGCGGGCATGCACGTAAATGCAAATATGTAAAGGAATTGTCAGCCCCCAATTTCGCCTCGATCCTATTGGAAAACCTAAAAACCTTACAGCATCCCCATTCTCACATTCCAGTGACTAACCGATTTCAAATTTCTGATAGACCAATTTTTTTGCTATACCTCTAAGCGCATCAACATTCTCCTCAATTTCCTGACGGGTTTCCTCCAAAGTTTTTCCTGGTCTCCTGTGGGCAATCTCGTTTCTCAACCTTGTAAATTTTGTTTCAAGCTTCTTGCCCCTGGTATTTGGTTTTACCGTCCACTCAACATTTGGCTCAATCTGAGCAATGGCTCGATCAACGGATATCTGGCTTTCTTGTTCATCAGCAGCGATTATATGTACCAGATGATAGAAAGAGAGAAAACGTGCCAAAGGGTCCTTTTGCCCTATACAAAAACGGTAAAGTGACAAATACGCATCTGTTTCGGCAAGAGGCAATTCAAGACTGCGTTTGAGTTTCTCCCTTTTCTTTTCGTTGGGCTTTAAAGTATCAGCTACTAAATCATTCAGGCAAACAGTTTCCCCAAGCACCTGGTGATGTGATCCCGATGCGTCAGTAGGAAGGCTCATGCCCGTAAACCTCGGCTCCCCAATCGGGCAATCGAACTCATAAGAAACCTTGCTGATCAGAGATTCAATGAGCGGACCAACTACCGAGATTGCATCTTGCGTAGAGAAAACGTCGAGTAACTCGAAATCAATGGCAAGTGTAGTCTCGTTTTCAGTCTGAATTGAGATTTTCTTGACTGATGGATCACAGGAGCCAGCATCAACCTGTTTCAGATCTAGCCCCTCAATATGTGCGGCAAAGCTAACTTTCCCTGTTGCCATGGTTTTTCGACCTCAGAATCTCTAATGAATAACTCCATGGGTCATTCTTTGTTTACGTCCTTTTCCTGAGAAAAATCTTGCTCGACAAAAGGAGTTAACCAAGACTTTCCGGCCTTAACTCTGATTCCATCTATTTGATAGCCTTCATGGTGGAGTCTTTGGCCATATTGAAGACATCCTTGGATTACGCCAGTCCACTGATCATGTATCAATGGCTTTAGCACATAAGGGTGTATTCCCACTTCGATGTCAAGTTCCCTGATTGGCAATAGGATAGGTTCAAGAAGCATGTTTTGGAAAGATTGTGGTTGGGAGCGGATCAGCTCTATCACCGGCTGATAGGAGTAATGTAAAAGATGGTCATCATGGGCAAGTTTGATTGAACGCCCAGTCTTACCCCGTTGCGGTTTTGGGTCCCGCCAGAAAAACCTTGGGATATCATTACGGAAATAGGTGATCCCTCCAATATGGAATTGAGGCGGCGTGCCATTAACACTTATCACCCGTTCAGCCTGTTGTTTAGCTTTGGCCTTGGCAGTTGAATCGGGAGGGCTGATTCGACCTTTGGATTCAATAGCGACCCATTCTCCATTAGCTGTTTGCCCAACCAGGTCAGGACGGGAACGTCCCTTTAGTATGGGGTTGAGCATTGGGCGATAAACGTCGAGATGAAGAAGCCACGGCACCTGAAGGAGCTTGGCGGCGAAAAGCCTGGCAAAGGCCATACCAAGGAAGTAGCTCACGGCACCTTTTTCGCTTGGGTCAAGTGTCTTGGCGGCGTTGGTCCTTCGAAGTCGGTTCGCATTTGGCCCTCTTTGCTCCAAGGTCATCCTTACGAGAGACCATCGAAAGATTGCCTCGTACATCGATGAAGCGCCATGCCTAAAAACATATTGACGATTTGGACGTCCTACCGTCACCGCAGCCCAAAGTAACTCATTCCAATTTGTTTGGAGTATATTGGACCCGTTGGCAACAGGGCTGCTAGCAGGGAATCCTTCAGATTCGTAATCTATTAGGAGCGGCTGTAATGAAGTTGTCTGCATTTTGTCTCCTATCTGGCGAAAAACGATTCCCTATGCTAAATCGAAAAGCCTCTTTGGAGCGTGAGTATGTGAAGGCCAACCCTTGGGTTTTGGCTATCCGGGTTTCCAACCGGGTATGCCGTCAACTGGGGCCGGGGGATAAATCAAGTACTGTTTCCCGGTCATAGCACATGCAGCCCCATGCCCTGCTCTTGTCATTCCACCCGAAATACCTTCATCACCTCGTCCCCCAGGTGGTTGATGACCTTTACGGCGATGCGGCCGGATGCGGGTTTTGGGAAGGGTCTGGAGATGTCGCTGTGGAGGGTTTCCCAAGCATCGAGGTTGATTTCAGCCTTGAGAGTGGTCTTGAGGGCCTTGTAGGGGTCGTTGGCGCCCAGGAAATAGGCATGGCGGACAAAGAAGCTTTCCTCGTTGTAATCGGTATCGATGAACCAGCAGGCGATCCCCTCCGGCCCGTCGCTGCGCACCTCCCCGGTATTGGGATGGAACACATCCACGCCCTTGATCTTCACCTGAATCCGGCTTTCGTCTGCCTCCAGGATGTCGATATCCGGCTCGCCGAAAATGACAAACAGGTTCCCCTTGCCGGTATTCTTGAGATCGTCGGCCATGTGGAGGTCCGCATTCATTCGGGCCTGGAGGATGGGGATTCGCCCCAGTTTGTGGAAGTCGGACGAATGGGCGTCGTAGTTGAAGGCGCAGGCGATGAGCGCATCGAAGCCCCCGTCTCCGGCCTCCCGTGCCGCGGCCACCAAGTCCGGTCGGGACACGGTGCCAAACTCCGGCCCGATGAAGATGGCAGCCCGTTTCTCAGCCCCCGCCTCATCCCCGCCTTCCATGTAGCGCCCTTCGGCGCAGACATAGTAGCCCGGCCACGGGGTGATGGAGCTGAAATTGATCTTGTCCTCCTTGTGGGCCTGCTGCACCCCGGCGGTCTTGAGGTTTTCCAGGATCATGGCGGCAAAATCGCGCTCTTCGCCAAACCCTGCTCCGGACTCAGCGGTCCCGTCGATCAGCTCATCGTTTTCGTCCACCCCCAATACCCGATGAGGAGAAAGGCTTTCCACTGTGAACGGACCCGCAACCCGAACCTTCTTTTTGTCTTTATAAGGCTTGTCGTACAGATATTCAAAGTCTGCCCTCGCCGCGATGGAGGCGTCGATCTCTTTCTGGCGGGCAATCCGGTTCTTCCACCATTCGGCGTGCAGTCTTTGTGCCTCTTTTGACCAGCCTTTCTCCGCATCCCTCGGGATCTCCCATTCCTCCCATGTCTTTTGGAGCGCCTGGTTCAGTTTCTCCCGCAGCGGTTCCAGGGTCTCCTGGAACTTCTCCCAGATCACATCGATTTCGGCGTTGTTAGCAATGGACTTCAAGGTGATGTGCGGCACGCGCTCATACACAAAGCCATGCCGTATGTTCCCGTAGGTGGGCGCCTCGGACGGGGCTGTGCAGGTGATTTCTGCCGCCTTGAGCTGCCCGTCGCGGCTGTCTGCCAGCAGGTAATAGGCATACCGCGCGCCCATGATCCGGGCCCGGGCCAGTGCCAGGGCTACGCGCGAGGTGTCGATGGTGATCCAACGCCGGCCCCATTGTTCGGCCACGTAGGTAGTGGTGCCCGACCCGCATGTGGGATCAAGCACAAGGTCGCCGGGATCAGTAGTCATCAAGATAGCTCGCTCAATGACCTTAGGTAACGTTTGAACCACATATAGTTTTTCAGCTCCAAATCCGCTGATTCCAGTGTCAAGCCATGCAGATCCTATAGGAAAATACGGTGCATCTTCAAAAAACCTTACATATCTTGGGGTATTCCCTATTCTAATGATACGCGCAGCTTTCTTGAGACGCTCAATACCAGAAGCATTTGATTTCCAACCGCCCTTATTGGGAGCAGGAATTTTAACGCCACCCAATATAAATGGAAAGATTGTAGTTTCGTTGCCAGTTTGTGATGTTAAATTGTCATGAGCGAATACTCGTCCTTTCTCTGAATCGGTTACACTACAAATATTTCCTGCCTCAACCATTCTCAGATTGTATTGGGTAGCTCCGGCTTCTCCAATCATCCTCTGTTGATACGGACGTCGAAACTTAAGCCTGTCCATATTTTTGGCAAACCATAAAATGTAATCAAATGTTTCATCGAGGAATCTTCCGCCCAGGCCAGCAGTCTTCGAGAACTTAAGAGTCACAACAAAGTTACTTTCCCCAAACACCTCATCCATCAACGCCCTTACCCGATGCACATTCTCATCCCCGATCTGCACAAAAATCGAGCCGGAATCGGTCAGGAGGTCCCTTGCTACGGTCAACCGGTCCCGCAGGTAGGTCAGATAAGAATGAATGCCGTCCCGCCAGGTGTCGCGAAAGGCCTTGACCTGTTCGGGTTCCCGGGTGATGTGTTCGGGGTTTCCGTCCTTCACGTCCCGGCTGGTGGTGGACCACTGGAAATTGGAATTGAATTTGATGCCGTAGGGCGGGTCGATGTAGATGCACTGGACCTTTCCCCTCAGGCCTTCCCGTTCGGCCAGGGAGGCCATGACCTGGAGGCTGTCTCCCAGGATCATGCGGTTGGACCAGTTGGCCTCGTGCTGGTAGAACTCTGTTTTGGCCCCTTCATCGGGTAGACCGTTGAAATCGGAGAACAGGTCCAGTTGTTCCGGCCTGCCGGTTTCTTCCTGCTCACGGGTCTGGCGCATCAGGTCGTCGATCAGGACTTTGGGATGGACCTTTTCCTGGATGTAGAGAGGCGGGGCCTGCACCACCAGATCGGACCAGTCCTGTTCATCCTTGCCGCGCCACACGAGCTGCGGGTCCAGGTCCCGGTTGCGGCGTTCGTAGGCCACCCGGATGGCGTCCTTCTCGGCCTCCCGCATCACCGACTGGTATTCGGCCGTGGGGATGTTCTTTCGGGTCGCCTCGTCGTGCCGGATGGCTTCAACGGTTTTGGGGGTGTTTTTCTTTTCTCGCGTCATTGTGTTGTCCAATGCTTAAGGGTTTTCTTGTCTGAGGACCCGTTCAGTCTTTGCCACGGTATCCGCGTATCCGGAAGTGCGGATATCCAATTGTCCTATTTACCCGGTTTTTGAAGTCGCAATCTGCGACCTCAAAGCAGGCCGATTGACATTGATCGCAGCCGATTCTCAATATTTCAGAATCATATCGATGTTTCTGTGTTCTGCCAAATAGATCTGGTATGCCAGTCCCGCGGAAAACCCATGGCGCGGGTGTTTACCTTCGGGTGTTCGGCAAAAAGGCCTTTTAACCGCTGTTTCCACGTGTTAGGGCCCATCGTATATAGAAGATAGGCCAGCATCACAAGCGTGTTGTAAATTTTACGACCATCATCTGGATTGAAATTGTGGTGGAGTGTGGGGGGCTTTTTGCGGGGCAATTTCCACAAGAATGTGAATTCCCGGTTCCAGATCCTTGCATGATGGGCGCAATGATTGCGAACCACCGTCAAATGGTGCAGAAAAGACGTCAGATTCGCCTCATCCAATCCGTAGGTGCGAGCCACTTCGTTGCGATCTTGACGGCGTCTCAGATTGGAGTACCATTTTGACAGTTGTCCAAGGGTCATGATTTCGCAGGTAACCCAGACCGGAGGCAACGTTTCATCGTAGCTGTCGAAATGGCGAATGAAGACTTCGGAACTGCTGCGAACTGTGTCTATGAGGGCGTTGACATTTTCGGCATGAGACCACCCTATCCTAAAAAGATCCGGGTTCAGGAGCGCATGGGGGCCGTAGGTATGGGCTAGGTGATACGCCCAGCGGGTACGGAGGGAAATCTCAATCCGCTCAATAGCGTCCATGACGAGCAGGCGCAATTTTCGATCGAAAATATAATGTTGAAGCACCAGGTTGAAATCGATGCCGGGTTTGAAGCGATGGGTGGGATGATCCTGTTCGAATGGCAGCCAATAAGCCGCCAGGCGGTAGT
>JAUPKT010000175.1 GCA_030837305.1 Thermodesulfobacteriota bacterium | reverse complement strand
CTGAGGAGGTTCCAGCAGCCGCTCTTTATCGAGGATGAGGTCCTCCCGACTGTACTCCGATAATTCGTAGGCACTGCTCATCTCGATGGCCTCTTTAGGACATACTTCGACGCAATACCCGCAGAATATGCATCGACCGAGGTCAATCGTGTATTTCTCGGGATACTTTCGGTTGTCCGGTTCAGCCGCGGCTTCAATGTTGATGCAATCGGCAGGGCACGCCGTGGCACAAAGCATGCATGCCACACATTTGATCTTGCCGGAGGCATGTTTCGTCAGCACATGGCGGCCTCTCCAGCGAGGAGCCACTTCCCACTTCTCTTCGGGGTACTGCATAGTAACCTTTTTCGAGAAGAAATACTTGAGAGTTAACTTGAGCCCTTGGATCAGAGGGACAATCATTAGTTTAAAACCTCGCTTGCCGTCAACCGGCATACTGAAGCCAGAGAGTATACACAAAGGCTGTCGCCATAACGTTGAATAATCCCACGGGCAACAAGACCTTCCAACCGAAGCTCATAACCCTGTCATAGCGCAATCTTGGGTATGTACCCCGGATCCAGACGAAAACAAAGACAAAGAAGAAAACCTTTGCCAGGAACCACACGATCGGCGGAAGAATAGGGCCTTGCCACCCGCCAAAATAGAGGGTTGTAATCAGAGAACTGAGGAACAGAAGGTGGGCATATTCTCCGAGATAAAACAGGCCGAACTTCATGGAACTATACTCAGTCTGATACCCCGCTACGAGCTCGTTTTCGCATTCCATCAAATCAAAGGGGGTCCGGGCAATTTCCGCACTTCCCGCAATCAGAAAGAGAACGAAACCGAGAGGCTGGCGAAAGACATACCAGTGCAAGACAGAACTCTGTGATTCAACTATTTCCCATAGGCTCAGGGTGCCGGCCAGTAGCAGTACTCCCAAAACAGCGAGACTCAGGCCCAACTCATAACTGATCATTTGGGCGCCTGCCCTGATGGCGCCTAAGAGAGAGTACTTGTTGTTGGAAGCCCACCCACCGAGAATGACCCCGTAAACCCCCAGAGATGACACTCCAAATATAAAGAGAATACCTATATTTACGTCGGATACGACTCCGTGATTCAGATCAAATTGCTGCGCAAACGGACCTAAAATGCCGTCAAGCCCCAAACCTTTGGCAAAAGGGATCACTCCAAAAGGAATCAGTGCACATACCACGACAATCAAGGGGGCAATGACGTAGACAACTTTGTTTGCTTTGGCTACGGTAATTTCTTCTTTTAGGAGGAGTTTTGCCCCATCAGCGAGGGGTTGCAACAATCCCCAGGGGCCAACCCTGTTGGGACCTAGCCTCACCTGAATCCAGCCCAGGACTTTCCGTTCGATGAGAGTCAAGTAGGCCACGAAGGTGAGCACGGCCCCTAAAACGATCAGCACCTTGACGATGAGAGCGACGACGGGTACGGCATATTCCATAGACTCAACCCCTAGCTGATTCTACGCTTTTTCAACTTTGATCTTCACAATGGGGGACTCCCAATTTGTGAGGCTATTCACTTGTTGCGATGAAAAATGTTGCGGAGCAATAATGATTCCGGGTAAAGCCCTGTCCGAGGCCTTTGCTTTGATCCTTATCGACAGCCCCTCTGCGTTGCCGATTCTGATCACGTCTCCATCGCTGATTCCCAGAGTCTTGAGGTCCTGTCGATTCATCTCTGCGTACCCTTCGGGGCACACTTCCATGAGAGAGAAGCTATTTTCCGACATGGAGCCGGAATGAAATTTCAAGGTCCCGACAACGAGATGCAACGGCAGCCCGCTGTCTTCCATTGGTTTTATGGGCGGCGCGGGGACTAGGACGGCTTTCCCCCTAGGAAATCCCCCCTCGTACAACGTCTCTTTGCCTTCATCTTCCACATCCACACACGGCCAGGCAAGGCCATTTTCTCCTAGGCGATCATATCGTATCCCTGCGTAAGGCCCCACAAGACTCGCTATTTCGTTCATGATCTGCTCGGGTCCGTTGTATGTTAGGGATGGTTTTCCCATCAAGGCCGCAAGAGCCAGAAAGATTTCAAGGTCACTCTTGAGATGAGGCGCATGCAAGCCCGGTCTTAGAGCCTGTATCCTTCGATCAACACTTGTAAACGTTCCGGTTTTTTCCGCAAAAGATGCAACGGGGAGCACAGCACTAGCCATTTTGGCGGACGAAGTCATAAACATGTCTTGAACAACTAAAAAATCGACTGCTTTCAGGGCCTGTTCAATTTGGTCTCTGTTTGGGTAGGTATCAATAGGATTCTCTCCCACTACGTAAAGGCCCTTGACTGAACCGGAAATTGCTTTTTCAAAAACTTCTTTTGCCGATAGTCCTCGATCCCCGGGTATTGCTCCCCAAACAGCTTCAAACTTGGCCCGGAAGCTGTCGTCTTCTCGTACCCCAAAACCCGGCAACCCTTCAGGGGAAAGCCCCATATCGATTGCACCCTGGGAATTGGCCTTTTCGCCCAAGACATAGACTCCACTACCCTCTTTACCGATGTGACCGGTCACCAACGCGAGGTTTGCGGCCGCCTGAGCCGATGCAACATCTCCCCCGACTCTGTTGAGCCCTGCTGCCATAACTATGGCTGCTCTTGGAGCCTTGGCGTAAAGACTCGCAGCTTCTGTTATTTGTTCAGGGTTCAGGCCTACCATAGGCCCTATCTTGTCCGGGGTATAGTCCGCAAGAGAATCAGCAAGGAGTTCGAAGCCCTCGGCATGTAGATCCAAAGCTGCCTTATCAAATAGTCCTTCATCAAGTATTACCTTGAGCATGGAATTGACCACCAAATGCTCTGATGCAGGGGGTACCGGAAGGAACATGCCGGGCCGTTCGGTCAGCCTTGTCTCAACCGAGTCCACTACAATTGCCTTGGTCTTGTGGCGGCCCGTTGCGATGATGATTTCATTCTTTGCCACCGGATGGGTTTCATGGAGATCCGCTCCCAGCAGTAGAATGACATCCGCTTTGCGCAGGTCCCTCAAGGAATTCGTGGTGGCAGGGAAGCCCAAAACCGGCCCCAGTCCGTCAACGAGGGCTCTGTATGCGTACCCTCCTGCATGGTCCAGATTTGGGGTTTCCATCACGGTCCGCACGAAACGATTGAAAACATACGCCTCTTCGTTGGTTATCCGCTCCGAGCCCAATGCCGCAAGAGCATGCGGACCAGCTTGTTTCTTGATCTTATCGAAGCCGTCTGCCACGAATTTCAGGGCCTCATCCCAGCCGACTTCTTGAAGGGAACCGTTCTTTTTAATTAAGGGTTTTGTGAGTCGTCTGTCGGAGTACAAATATGGCCATCCATATCGCCCTTTGACGCACAGGTTTCCTTCGTTCGGGCTGTCATGGGGCGAACTGACCCATACTATTTTGCCACCCTTCTGCCCAAGGGTCAGCCTGCAACCAAGACTGCAAAAGGAGCAGGTGGTTGTTGTTTTCTTGAGTTCAAACTCGCGTCCCGTTCCAACGAGCCATTTGGATTTTATTGCTCCCACAGGGCATATATCGACACACTGACCACAGAATTCGCACTCAAGGGGTCTACCGAAGTCCGTGGACACTTCCGTGTTCATACCTCTGTGGATAAAGCTTATCTCTCTATTTCCCTGCACCTCGTCACAGATCCGGACACACATCCCGCAACGGATACAAAGGTTCATGTTGTGCCGTATGAAGTGCGAATCATTATCTACATTGAAGTACCGCGTCTCTCGGCTGAAGGGCAATTCTTCTATCTCATATTCGTGCACAAGCTCTTGGAGCGTGCAGTTTCCCGCAGCATCGCAACTCGGGCATTGCAAGGGATGTGATCTGAGGAGTAGCATGAGCTGCATGCGACGGCCGACTCTCAGTTTAGGCGACTGTGTCGCGACCTGCATTCCATCACGGGCAGGGTTAAAACATGCGGGCATAGTCCTCGTACGGCCTCGTTGAGTCACTTCCACCATGCAGAGACGGCATGAACCGTATGGAATGAGT
>JAUPKT010000032.1 GCA_030837305.1 Thermodesulfobacteriota bacterium | reverse complement strand
CGGCGTCAAATACGCATTGCGGGAACTCATGGCCAAACCGTCGGCTTCACGAACCGTAGGGCATGCCACAATCCGCGTGTCGACATTCAGATCCCGCACCATGGTCTTTATGACCTGAAGTTGTTGATAGTCCTTCATGCCGAAATATGCTGCGGTGGGTTTGACCATGTTGAAGAGTTTCAGCACCACCGTGGCCACGCCCCGGAAATGCCCGGGCCGGGAAAGCCCGCACAACGGCCCCGAAACTCTTTCAACCTCCACAAATGTTTGATAATCCCGGCCGTAGATCTCGCCCACATCGGGCATGAACAGTGCGTCAACACCTTCGCCTGCGCACTTGGCGCCGTCACTCTCCGGGTCCCGGGGATAGGTACTGAGATCTTCATTTCTGCCGAACTGGGTCGGGTTGACAAAGATACTTGCCACAACTTTGGTGTTCTCGCTCCCGGCATAGCGCATCAAACTCAGGTGACCCTCGTGCAAATAACCCATGGTCGGGACAAAACCTATGGTCTCACCCAGGGAAAGCTGCCTGCGAGACCAGGCAGTCATTTCAGATATCGTTGCGATGGTTTCCATGGAAGCGTCTCAAATAAAAAAGCCTTCCGGATGGAAGGCGTCGTATTCCTCTTCGATATCCTTCCGTCCCGGTCTCTAGGATCCAGGCGGTTCTCTTTTTCAATAGTCGAAAGGTTCCAGGCCGATAATACGGCTCCAGACCACTCTAGAATATAGCCAAGTTTTTCTTCCGGTCAAGAGAAAACGCGACTTTTTGTTTGCTTCCCATGGAAACTCAACAGCGATTTTTTTATCTTGTGGAGCCTGTCCGAGAGAGAAACCTTGTATATGTGAGGATTTGAAAGTCTTTTATACTCCGGCTCCAGCGCGTCAATATACCCTTGAGCCCTCTCCCTTAACTGTTGGATGGAAGGAGGATCATAGACCTGCCGACCCCGCAAGAAGATGGGCACCATCAGTTCAGCGGCTCTGTACGGCGGCTTGTAGGTTTTTTTCATGTAATCGTACATGGGATGGTGGGCCACCACTGTCCGGCCCGAGGGCAAAGGCTCATCAACCTGGGCAAGCAAATCCCCGATCATCCTGTCTTTGCCGTTATAGAAACGGACGATCTTCTTCACGCCGGGATTGGTAACCTTGTTGGGGTTTTGGGAGATTTTTATTTTGGGAATCAACTTCTCGTCACCCCTGTCCGCCGCCATGAGCTTGTACACGACCCCCAGAGCCGGGGTCTGATACGAGGTCATGAGTCGCGTGCCCACACACCACACATCTATCTGCGCCCCTTGTTCTCGCAGACTCTCAATGATCCACTCATCAAGGTCACTGCTGGCCAAGATCCGAACATAGCCGAGGCCCGCCGCATCCAACATCTGCCGAGCAGCTTTGCTGTGATAGGCCAGGTCCCCGCTGTCGATACGGATGCCCATCAGGCGTCCACCGGAATCCTCCATCTCTCGTGCCACCTTGATGGCATTCTTAATCCCGTTCAACGTGTCGTATGTGTCCACCAACAACACACAATTCTGAGGAAAGACCCGAGAGAATTCTTCAAATGCCTCCAGCTCGCCGTCAAAACTCTCAACCCAACTGTGTGCGTGGGTTCCTCTCACCGGTATCCCGAACAATTTGCCTGCCCGCACATTGGACGTTCCTGCACAACCGCCTATGTATGCCGCACGGGCGCCATACAGTGCTGCTTCTACCCCGTGTGCCCTGCGAGTACCAAAATCAATCACCGGCGCGCCCCGCGTGGCCATGCACATGCGGGCCGCCTTGGTAGCGATCAGCGTCTGATGCCCCACGAGAGCAAGCATCGTTGTCTCAAGGAGTTGGGCCTCGGGTATCGGGCCAATCACCCTGATCAACGGTTCGTTTGGAAACACTATAGACCCCTCAGGAACCGCCCAAATGTCCCCGGAAAATGTGATGCCCTTGGACAGCGCAGCAAGGGTCTCGGCACTGAACGTTCCCAAAGTGGCAAGGTATTCAATGTCATCGGGCAGAAACCTCAGATTATTGACATAGTTGATGACACTCTCTAGCCCGGCGAAAATGCAGAATCCGCCGTTGTCCGGATTCTGACGGTAATAGAGATCAAAACACGCCTGCTGCGTCCGCTTGCCAAGAAGCATATAACCGGCCGCCATAGTCAATTCATACAGGTCTGTGTCAAGCGTCAGATTTCCGCATTTGAGCCCGGTGAATATATGGTTTGCGTCAAGCCGAGCAATGCCGTCACATGAATCCTCGTCGTACAACTCCACATTCTCCAGGACTGTGCCGGAAGCCGGATCGCGTAGTATAAGCTTCATGGGGTAGATTCTCCCTTGTCGCCCTGAGCAAAAAAAGACTCGAAGTCTTTGCCGAAAGGTTCATGGGCAACGCCGTATTCGGTGACGATTCCCGCAATCAAGTGGTGCGGCGTGACGTCGAAAGCCATGTTTTTCACGGAAATTCCCTCAGGAGCAATCCGTACACCCGATATGTGGGTCACCTCATCTGGATTTCTCTCCTCAATGGGGATGTCGGAACCGGTTTCCATAGATCGATCGATGGTTGACAATGGCGCCGCGACATAGAATGGAATCTTATGATAGTGGGCCAGCACAGCGACGGAATACGTGCCGATCTTGTTTGCCGTGTCCCCATTGGCAGCTATCCTGTCTGCCCCGACAACAACCTTGTGGATCTCGCCCCTGCGCATCATCACTCCTGCTGTGTTGTCCAGGATGAGGGTAACCGGAATCCCAAGCTTCTGAAGTTCCCAGCACGTAATGCGCGCACCTTGATTCAATGGCCTTGTCTCGTCAGCAACCACACGGATGCTCTTTCCGTTCTCCACGGCAGCCCTGATAACTCCCAAGGCTGTGCCATACCCTGCGGTTGCCAGACCGCCCGCATTACAATGGGTCAATACCGCCTCCCCATCTTCTAAAAGCCCCTCTCCGCAACTCCCGATCCGTTCGCACAACGCCCTGTCTTCCCTTTCCATCCGACAGGCTTCATCAACCAACATCGCCTTCAGGGCCGAGGG
>JAUPKT010000174.1 GCA_030837305.1 Thermodesulfobacteriota bacterium | reverse complement strand
AGGCCTCTCGCGAGGGTAATCTGCCCTGGAAGAGGCATTTTGCTTCGCTTCTCGTTCAATTACCATTGCGATACGATCTGAGATATCCCGAATGGTTCGCACATCCATAAAATCTTCCAGTTCGATCTTTATTCCAAAATGGCTTTCCACGGAATCCATGATGACGGGTAACCGGCTGGATCTTATGGAAAGATCCTCTCTCAAGTCCATGGTGGGCTCTATTTCATCCCTCTCGTAACCAGTGGCCTCCATAATCAGTTTGATCACAGTTTCGGTAATATCCGAGGGAGATACATCAGCTGTTGGAGCTTCGTGTCCAGCCTCATGCTCGTCGTGCACCACGTGGGGACGCGTGTCATCATGCTGGATTTCTCTGACATTCCGTGCCGTGTTGTCTTCATCATACGCTGGATTCTCCATAAGATTAGATCGAAGGCGGAGCAAGTCATCCAGTTGATCTTCAGTCATAGTAGGATCTATAGATTCAGTAAGTGATTTCAGTATGGCCGGCTTAATAAACCGACCGAAAGATTCGAGGACAAATGCATTGACGTGCTGCTGAATAATGTCATTGATCTTGTCGGTACGGTTTTGTAAATGCTTCTGAAAATCAGTCTGCACCATGGCTGACTTGGATTCAGGGTGCTGTTGGGATGTATGCTGAAAGTCGGCCTGTAGTTTGAGCGGGGAATGTGGAATCTGGACGTATCCATGGCTGTATAATTGAGCAACCGCCGTCTTAAAAATCAACAGCTCTGCGGACGGAAGACACGTCTGAATGCATTCACAGTCTTCCAGAGTATCTTTGATAAGGTTGCTGAGGATTTCTCTCGGTCCCACTTCAACAAAAAGGCTGATTCCATACTCATTCCGGAGCACGTTTATATCCGGGAGCCAGAGGACGGGCGACTCAAGGTGGGCCATGACGATGCGCTTTATCTCTGCGGGGTCTGCCGGAAAAGGTCTTGCTGTTGTATTTGATACCACCGGTATGTGAGGATGGTGAAATTCTATTGTGGAAATGAACTCTTCGAGTTCATCGTGAATACAGTTCATTATTGGACTGTGGAAAGCCATGCTCACCGGCAGGAGTGTGCTCCGAAAACCCAAGCCCTTCAACTCCAGCCCGAGGGCTCTTACGGTCTCGGTTTGACCTCCCACGACCGTTTGTCTCGGTGAGTTCACATTGGTAACGTACGTCTGCGGGTATGCCTTTACGAGATCTTTCAACAAATTCAGGGGAGCATCGCACGCCAGCATGACACCAGGGTCAACGTTGAGGGAGCAGGCCTTGTCCATGCACACAGCCCTTTTGTTGACCAGTCTGAATCCATCCTCGAAAGAATAAACACCTGCGAGGCACAATGCTGTGAGTTCTCCCAGGCTGTGCCCAGCTAAGGCCGTAGGGCTGATGCCGAGTGACACAAGGTATTGAACCATTGCATATTCAAGGGTAAACAGAGCTGGTTGCTGCCATCGAGTCTTCTGCAAATCCTCTTCCCGATCATAAAACAGCAAATGGAGCAGGTCGAAATCGGCCAATGTTGCCGCACGATCCATCCAGGAACGAATGACGGGCACATTCTCATAAAGCTCCTTGCCCATCCCTGCATAATGAGACCCTTGGCCCGGAAATACGAATGCGAGTCTTTCCTGAGGAATGTCCACGTCTCTCAGGTAAATTCCCTGCCTCGCCAGCGCTCGGGAGCGCTTGGAACCGAGAGGAAAACCATTTCTCAGGACGTCATTTTCCTGAATTGCCCTCACGGCCTCATTCTCATCTTCCGCCAGTACCGCAACTCGATGGGGTTGATCAGACAATTCAGCCTCAAAGAAGAATATACCCTCAGGACTGAACCTTTCAGGTTGGTTCCAGCGGGTGGAGCTATCTGGTTCCGATGAGTCATCAACCTGAACAAGGACCGTACCCTCATCATTTTGGGTCTCCTCAATCTGAACGACATAATTTGACCCACCGAAGCCAAAAGCGTTCACCTGCATTCTTCGAGGCAACCCGTTTTTTCTTGACCATTGCGCGGGCTCATCCAAGAGAACCATACCCGCTCTTTCGAGGCCGACATCGGGATCGGGTTTTTCGTAGTTAATGGTCGGCGGGAATACGCCGTGTTGCATGGCTAATACACCTCGAATAAGACTGTTAATTCCAGAGGCGCCTAGGGTGTGGCCAATTTGGGACTTGAATGAACTCAAGACCAAGGCACGTTGTCGGTTTCCGTCATGGAATCTTCCTATAGCGCGAACTTCCTCGACATCTCCTTGCCTCGTTCCAGTGGCGTGGCATTCTATGAAATCAACCTTTTCAGGACCATACGATCCACCTTTGAAAGATGCCGCGATGGCAAGCTCTTGGGTCTCGCTTGAAGATTCCACCATTCCAAGGTGGTTATTGCTCGCCCCCATAGAGGTCACATAGGCGTGAAATCGAACTCCGCGCCTTTGGGCTACGGACTCTCTTTCTACCACCAGCATTCCACCACCCTCGCCTAAAACCATCCCGTCCCTGCCGATCTCAAACGGTCTACTCGTCTCCCTCGGAGACCTTTTTGCCCCTGAGAGGCCAGCCAAGGCTCCTAGAGCAGAGAATTCCATGAAATGCATCGGACTGAGGTATTCTTCGCCGCCCCCCACCACCGCAGCATCAATAATTCCGTTATGAATAAGTTGAACGGCAGTGTACAAAGCGACTAGTGAGGTGGCACATGCTGCGGACACCGAGAAACTGGGTCCCATAAAACCGT
>JAUPKT010000173.1 GCA_030837305.1 Thermodesulfobacteriota bacterium | reverse complement strand
GAGATACTAAGAAAGTACGACAATCAACGAGTGTTAAGACGAAACTTTCTTGCGGCCTCAAAGTTTTATTCCCCGACATCGTCGGGCACCTTTCTTGCATGCTAAAAGAGCAGGCTTTGGTTTGATTTATGGTATAATGGCTATCCTCGTCACCGAGCCGAAAAACGGTAAAGCCTTCCTGAAAACGAGGCGGTGCGCCAAGTGCCCAACAATAAGCCTGAAGAGAGTTGTTACCGCGACGAAATTCCATGCTTGCCGAACAGCAAGACTCAGGGAATGCGATGTGGAGGCACGAACATGGAAAACACCAACCTGTTTCAAGCAATATTGAACAGCATCTCGGAAGGTGTGATGACGCTCGACAAGGACTGGAGGATAGAGTCCTGGAATCGAGCCGCTGAGAAAATCACCGGCTTCCATCGCGAAGAAGTACTCGGGAAAGAATGCCTGAAAGTCTTCCGTGCCTCTCTTTGCAGAGACCTGTGCCCTGTGGACAAAGCCTTGTCATGCGGCCACCCGTACCAGGATGTGGAAGTTTCCATACGCAATAAGAAGAATGAGTTGGTCAGACTCCTGGTCAACGCCGCCCCTCTGTACAATGAACGTGGAGAGATTATCGGAGGACTTGAAACGTTCAGAGATGTATCCCAAAACCGATGGCTCCAGGAAGAGTTGCAAAGCCACTATGGCTACCAATCAATCGTTGGTATAAGTGCGGCCATGCAAAAAGTCTTCGAAACAGTCTCCAACCTGGTGAATTCGGATACCACTGTTCTAATACTCGGCGAGACAGGAACAGGGAAAGAACTCATAGCGCGAGCCCTACATTTCCACGGGGCACGAAAGGACAAAGCATTCGTTGCCATCAACTGCTCAGCGCTGCCGGAAGGGACCCTTGAAAGCGAGCTATTTGGCCATGTCAGAGGAGCCTTCACAGTAGCAGTGAATATGCACATGTGAAAATTTGAACTGGCAAATGGGGGCACGCTCTTTCTCGACGAGATAGCCGATATCAGTCCTGCAATCCAAGTCAAACTCTTGCGAGTCCTTGAGGAGAGGGAACTCAATCGGGTAGGTGACAACAAACCAGTTAGAGTGGACATACGACTGATAACAGCAACCAACCGGGATCTGTATAAGAAAGTCCTCGACGGCTCATTTCGAGATGATCTGTACTACAGACTCAATGTCTTCCCCGTGAATCTACCGCCACTACGGGAGCGCATCGAGGACATCCACCTTCTAGCCGGCCATTTCATTGCAAAATTTAATAATCAGATGGGCAGGAAAATTCAAGGCATCGCAGATCAGGTCCTTGATATTCTCGAATCATACCGTTGGCCCGGCAATGTAAGGGAGTTCTCAAACGCCATTGAACACGCATTTGTCCACTGCAAAGGCGCACTGATTCGGCCCTCCGATTTGCCGGAGAACATCCTGCGAGAGTCCCAGGCTCAGAAAACTCTCCAGGCACCGGTTGTTCAGGAAGCCTTGGACGATGTGGAAAGGGATCTCATCCTCAAGGAACTCCAGGCAGCGGGTTGGAAAAAAAGCCTGGCGGCCAAAAGACTGGGGATGAGTCGGGCCACTCTGTGGAGAAAAATGGAGAAGCACGGCATCATCCAGCCATGAGAACCTGAAACATGTTTCAAAGATGAAATGCAAGAAAGAATCTTAAATTAAATGAGTTACCCAACGCCCGCCTGAAAATGTATCAACCTTGAAACGTTTCTCATCCCGTCGCCGGCAATGACATAGAGCCACACCGGAGACATGCATCATAAAGCCATCTAAGTTATCGTCAATGTTCTGAAGATTCGTCTTTTCCAGTCCGCATCGGTTCCGAGAATCCTTCCAAATCCACATCTAAGCTTCAGTTAATCGACTCAGACACCAATTTCCTCCGGCGGATTCTTGAAGGATGAGAAACGTGGCACGTTCCTTGCTTGCTAATCTGTCAGGCGACTGAATGAAACAAGACACTCGGCGGAAACACTCATCCACTCACAAAACCGACCCCTTCGAGAAAGGAGACCGGTCATGGCAAAGAAAATACTGATCATAGACGACGAGCCTGATGTACTGACCTTTCTAGGCACTTTGCTCAGAAAAAACGGGTATGAAGTCTGCGAGGCCGGCGATGGGGTGGAAGGCATGCGGAAAGTAATGGAGGAGAAGCCCGACCTCGTTTGCCTCGACCTCCTCATGCCGGAAAAGACCGGGATCAAGATGTACCGGGAAATGAGGAAAGACGAACAGCTCACCAAGGTGCCGGTGATCATGGTAACCGGATTCTCCACTCCGGCCATTGGGTACATGGATTTCAAAAAGTTCATACACGAGAGATCAATCCCCGCTCCTGAGGGGTACATCGAGAAGCCGGTGGACAAAGAGGAGTTCCTCAAAGCCGTCAGAGAGATTGTCGGACAATGAACCATAGTGTTGTCGGTATGAGGGCCTTCGGCAAAGAAAGATAAAGGTATCCCATGTCCAAGATGGGTCGACTCAAAGAGATGTGGACGACCCAGGTCCGGAGCCTTGGTTTCAAAATCGGCCTGAGCGTATGCATCATACTGCTCACGGCCTACATAATCTTCATCTATTTTCTCATCGAGATACAGCGGGAATTTAGCGTCAGCCAATTAATGAAAGAGGCCGAATTGTTCAGCAAAGCCGTCGTGAATGCAACGAATCACAGCATGCTTCGAGACGACACTCTTGCCACCTCCAGCATCGTGAGCGACGTGGGAAAGCAAGAAGAAATCTCTTTCATAAGAATATACAATCACGACGGTCTCATTCGCTTTTCAAACCATACCGCGGAATTAGGGACTCAGGCTGAAAAAACCTCCCGCGTCTGCGCCGTGTGCCACTCCCAAGACATGGCCGCATTGGAGGCTTCTCGTTCGGGAAGGACGGTCATTGATCGTCTGAACAACGCCCGGGTCCTTGTAATGATGACCCCCATTTACAATAACGAAAACTGCTCTACGGCGCCCTGCCACGTGCATCCCCCCGATCACCGTGTCCTCGGAATTCTTGAGGTGGCAATGTCCCTCGAGAAATCCGACAGACACCTCAGAGGTATAGTTCTCAAAACCATCTTACTGGGAATGGGCACTTTTGTTGCCGTTTTCGTCACCATCGGCCTCTACATTATGCTCCGAGTCAATCGTCCCCTCAGCCGTCTCAGGGACGGCACAAAAAAGATAGCTCTCGGCGATTTCACATACAAATTGGACGTGGAAAGCCAAGACGAAATAGGTGAATGTTCCAAAGCCTTCAACATCATGCGCGACCAAATCCGCCGGCGAACCCAGGAGCTTGTACGAAGCCGCTGGGAATACAAGAATCTCTTTGAACAAGTCCCGTGCTTCATCTGTGTCGTCAACAAAGACTTTGAAATAGTGCGCCAGAATAGCTTCATGAGGAATCTCTTCCGGGGCAGTATCGGGATGCGCTGTTACCAGGTCTTCAAGAAGAGAAATACCAAGTGCGAGAGCTGTCTTGTGGAGAAGACGTTTTCTCACAGGAACTCATACTCGACTGAAGAATGCGGCATAACGGTCTCCGGAGAGGAAGCCAATTATATCAGCTATGTCACCCCGGTTCTTGATGAAAAAGATAATGTTCTCTACGCCATGATTATAGCCGTAGATATTGGTGATCGCATAAAGCTCGAAAAAGAACTCCGCGTCTCCAAGGATTTTCAAACCAATCTCATCGAGAATTCCATCCATGGAATCATAGCCATCGATGAAAAGGGTCGCATTGCCATCTATAACCACGCCGCGGAGCAACTGCTGGGCTATCCCTTCGCCGACGCCATTGGGGATATGGACCTGGAGAAGTATTTTCCCCAGAAATTTGTTGAACTGATCATCTCTTCGCACCTGGGTAAGAAACTGGCTGACACAAAGCTTATAGCCCAGGAACTGTTGGTCCCGTCGTCCAAGGGAGAGGTCATCCCGGTACGATTCTCCGGCGCCCTCCTCTTCGACCAAGACAAGACCCTGGGCGCAGTAGGTTTCTATCAGGACCTGAGAACTTTCAAACAGCTGGAGATGGAAAAGAAGGCTTCTGACCGGCTTGCCGTTGTGGGGCAGACCGTAGCCGGCCTTGCACACGGAATCAAGAACATCCTCCAAGGGCTTGAGGGAGGCGTCTTCGTCGTCCAATCCGCGATCGAGGACTCGGACACCATCCTGCTCAAACGCGGATGGGATATGGTGGAAAACAACATTCGCCGAATCTCAGATCTCGTAAAAGACCTGCTCAGCTACTCAAAAGAGCGAAGTCCGGAGTACGAAGAAGTCGATCCGAACAGACTCGCCGAAGAAGTGTGCGAACTCTTCGATTCCCTTGCCGAAAAGAAACACGTTGAAATAAAGAGGGATTTTGACCTTGACCTGAATGACTCCACAAGGCTTTACCTGGACCAGAGAGGCATTCACTCATGTCTCTCGAACCTCGTGGCGAATGCCATCGACGCCTGCGAGTCCGACCATAAGAACATACAACATCAGGTAACGTTAACAACTCGCCTCGATAAAGATAATTGGATCATTTTTCAAGTTTCAGACAATGGATCCGGCATGTCCGAGGAAACAAAGACAAAGGTTTTTTCAAGTTTTTATTCCACCAAGGGCAGTCGAGGCACGGGGCTTGGCCTCATGGTAACCAGCAAGATAGTTCTGGAACACGGCGGGGAACTCTTCTTTGACAGCCTTGAAGGAGAAGGGACGACTTTCAGCATGAGGTTGCCTCTAGGCGCAGCCCGCCACGTGGAAAGTGATCAGAGTGCAGCATGAGTATCTCCAATCATGGGGGCTGATCTGCTCAAACAACAGACCGAATGGTAGTAGCAGAGGGGTAAACGTATAGCGATCAACGGACAACTGGATACGAACCGAATCCACAATTACAGGAGTATAGGCTCGTGATCACGGAGTCGAAGATGGAATCAGTATCTCAAGTGACGGATGCATCAACATTTGACTGGGAACTCCAATCGAGGGTCGTTTGCGATCTCAACGAATGGAAAGACCAGTATGAGGAGATCCAGGAATTCGTCGTTAGCCCGGATGGGGAAAAAATCGCCGCAATCATCAAAACAGAGGAGGATTTGTTCTGCCCCTGTGTGAACGGTGAGGTTTGGGAGAACACTTTTGAGAAGGCGTGGTCTCTGCGTTTCGGGCCCGACGGCCGTCTGTACTGCCTCGTCATGAATGACGATGCATGGACAGTGGCCGTAGATGACCAACTCTGGGAAGACACCTACGATTATGTGTGGAACCTTTGCATCAATCCCAACGGCCGCGGAGCCGCCGCAAATGTTCGCACCTCGGAGGGATACGGTGCCGTCCTCAACGGTGAGTCATGGGAGACGAAGTTTATTGAGGCAAGGAATTGCGAAGTGAGCAAAGATGGCTCTAGGGTTGCCATAGCAATCCAAATCTCTCCTTTGGCAGAGGGAGACATCTTTGAATTTCGAAAAGGGCTGTGGAGTCTGGCAGTCGACGGAACAGCCTGGGGGAGATCTTTCCTCAACCTCTGGGGATTTGCTTTCAGCGACACGGGACAGTCTGTTGCGGCGGAAGTACGTCTGGACCCGAATACCCAATCAATCGCTGTGGATGGTGAACCATGGATGCCAGGATTTAAAGCCGTTTGGGAGCCGGTCTTTGTCCCCGGCTCCAACAGCGTGATCGCCCCGGCGCTGACCCCAGAGGGATGGAAGCTTCTGATAGACGGGAAGCCGCTCTGGACACGAGGTTTCTATCAGCTCTGGCATCAGAAATTCGCCCCCGACGGGAAGAAAGTGGCGGCCATTCTCTCACCCGAGTTCGGCTATTGGACCGTGGGTATCGACGGTGTTCCTTGGAAGACTCTCTTTAGCGATGTCGCCCTTGAACCTGTGTTCAGTGGTGATTCCTCCCGAGTTGCGGCTGTGGTTCGCGACCAGGGGCAATGGTCCATTGCTGTGGACGGCGCCAAGTGGAACGCCCAATTCGACATGGCTTGGAATCCCGTCTTCAGCCCCGATGGCCGTAAGGTAGCCGCCAGAGCTGCCATTGGGTCAAGCGAGTTCATTTTCATGAATGAAAAACAGATCTGGGAGGCATGCCAATTCGTTTGGGATCCCGTGTTCTCTCCGGACGGAGGGGAACTTCTCGTTCGATATGTCCAAGGCGGGAAATATTGCAGGAAAGTAGTTCCTGTCGCTAAGTAAACTCGCTGTCAACGGAGTCGGCCCATGTACACCTTCGTGAGCGGATGGTTAGTCTGGATTGCATTCATCGTGTTCATTGGTGGACTGATTTATCGCTTTGTCACCCTGATCACGATGGCAAAAAAAGACAAGGTTATCTTTCCCTATATGAGCCTGAAATACGGCTTACGGTCGCTCGTTCATTGGATCATTCCATTTGCGAGCACCAACATGAGGACGCGGTACGAAACTACGATTGTCACGTTCGCATTCCATCTGTGTCTCGTCCTTATGCCGATCTTTCTGACGGCTCATGTGGCCATGGTGGCGTTCTCATGGGGGATCCAATGGCCCATGTTGTCCGAACTTGCAGCAGATGGCCTCACCATAGTCGTAATACTGG
>JAUPKT010000172.1 GCA_030837305.1 Thermodesulfobacteriota bacterium | reverse complement strand
TGCTTCCGACAATCTCTTCACCGCGGCGATTTCGTCTTTGGTGTCGGTGTAGAAGGAGTTTATACAAACAACGGGGTTGATTCCCGCCTTTTTCACCGTTTTGATGTGATGGATGAGGTTGCTGCAACCTGCTTCGACCCATCCCACATTTTCTCCTTCGTATTCTTTGGGCATGGGTAATCCCGGCCTAGGCACAGGGGCTCCACCGTGACATTTCAGTGCCCTGATGGTGGCGACAACCACTGCGCAATTGGGTTTGAGTCCGGAGAAGCGGCACTTGAGATTCCAGAATTTCTCAAAGCCGATGTCGGCCCCAAAACCGGATTCTGTTACGTGGTAATCGGAGAGTTTCAGGCCTATTCTGTCCGCGATGATTGATGACTGCCCAATGGCAATGTTTGCGAACGGGCCGGCATGGACAAACACCGGCTGCCCCTCAACAGACTGCCGGAGGTTGGGGTTGAGCGCCTCTACCCTCCATGCGGTCTTCGCGCCATCCACTTCCAGGTCCGCTGTGGTAACAGGTTCACCTTTCTTGTTGTATGCAACCACGATACGACCCATGCGCTCGCGCATGTCTTTTAGATCCGTGGCCATAGCCAGGATGGCCATGATCTCTGAGGAAACCGCGATGGCAAAGCGCGAATTCATCATGAACCCGTCCATTTTGCCGCCCATGCCGATCACGATGTTTCTCAGAGCCTGGGCGCAAAAATCGATGATCCATCCGAACTCGACATTTCTCGGGTCGATATTGAGTCTGGGCATTCCTCTCTTGGCCCACTCTGCGTCGTCATAGTTGAACTCGTGCTGAATCCGAGAGGTCACGGCAACCATGGCGAGGTTGTGCGCGTTCATGATAGCGTTGATGTCGCCTGTTAGACCAAGGGAAAAGGGTGTCAATGGGATACACTGAGCCAACCCGCCCCCTGCGGCCGAGCCTTTAATGTTCATCGTGGGACCGCCGGAAGGCTGACGAATGGCCGCAACCACTTTCTTGCCTCTCTTGCCCAGCCCCTCCACCAGTCCCATGGAGCTGGTTGATTTGCCCTCTCCAAGAGGCGTTGGGGTTATTGCGGTAACATCTATGTACTTACCGTCAGGTCTTGAGCCGATTCTTTGCAAGACCTTTCTGAAGTCCACTTTGGCCACGTAATGGCCGTGGGGCAAGAGTTCTTCCTCTGTGAGGCCGAGTTCGTCCCTCAGTTGATACACTGTTTTCATTGTCTTCTCGGCTTCTTCGGCTATCTGCCAATCTGCCATCTTGGTCGGGTCAAGAGCCATCGATACCTCCTATGTGGCTATTCACCGTGCAGGCTTTGCTGCACATTATCCTCATGTGAATTGAGATCTGGATTTTTGCGAACACAAGGTGAGTAAACTACCTAAATCTACCCTCATTGTGTCAAAATGGCAACAAAAAATAGTCTAGGCATCTCATAAACGATACAACT
The DNA here is from genome assembly GCA_030837305.1 of Thermodesulfobacteriota bacterium. GTDB lineage: Bacteria > Desulfobacterota > Desulfomonilia > Desulfomonilales > Desulfomonilaceae > JAUPKT01. The sequence continues at coordinate 2,671 of JAUPKT010000172.1, read as the reverse complement.
CACTACACTTGGTCTCTTTTCATCAGGCGGCTTTGAGGAAGTCAAATGCATTTCTAAACAAGGCGACACCGTCACCTTCTTCAGGCAGATTCTCTCGCGTCCACCTTGGGTGATTCAGACGGTGCAGAAAACACTCCGGATGTGGCATGAGTCCGAATACCCGGCCTGACGGATCGCAAACCCCAGCGATGGCTCTTTCTGATCCATTAGGATTATGCGGGTAATGCATAGAAGGCTCAGAAGAGTCCGGTGCTGCATATCTTAGCGGTGCCAGGTGCTTCTCCAAGAGTGTCTTTGCAAATTCCGGTGTTCGACCGATGAATTTTCCCTCTCCGTGCCGTACCGGAAGATACAGGCGCCTCAGATTGCGGGTAAAAATGCACGGGGATTTTTCATCCACAAGGAGGTTTGTCCATCGATCTTCGAATCTTCCCGAGTCATTGCCCATGAGAGTGAAATCACGCTTGGAATAATTGCCATCTATGGCCGGAAGGAATCCCAGCTTGGCAAGAAGTTGAAATCCGTTGCAAATTCCTAGGAGTAGGCCTCCTTGCTCCACAAACTTCATGAATCGGTCGTGGAGCCTCTCTGTGCCGATACGGGAATGGCGTATTCTGTTTGCGCATGCTTGAGCTGCCCCGAGATCGTCTCCGTCCAAGAACCCCCCTGGAAACACTATCAGTTGATACGTCGTGGGGTCGACTTCCCCGCCGGCAAGAAAGTTGAGATGCACTAGATCAATTTTCTCAAATCCACCCAGTTCAAGCGCTTGGCGTGTTTCGTTCTCACAGTTAATTCCGTGACCTGTCGTCACTAACGCATTAATTCTCATGCTGTTTGTAGAGGTCTCTCCTCCCTAGTTCGATGCTATATAGTGGGGATCGTAAGGCGTCTTCCCCAGTTCACGGACCTTCCTAATGATCACTTGCATCAGAAGAGGGTTTTCACCGACTCCGCCGCTAGACTGAGGTAGGTCGTGGGGAAAATTCCAATATAAAGCACGCCAAATGCCGCGATACTGAGAGCCAGCGCTGTAAGTGGGCCGAACAGCATTTCCTCGGACTCTTTTTCCACTACTTCCATATCCATCTTCATTATAACACGGAAATAGTAGAACACCGACGCAGCGCTGGTGAGTACACCAATGATGACGAGCCATATATAGCCCGTACTGATGGCAGCACTGAAAATGGTGAACTTGCCTACAAAACCGGCAGTGGGGGGAATCCCCGCCAGCGAGAAAAGGAATATTGACATTGCCAGTGCGAGTACGGGATGACTTCGAGCAAGGCCTCTATAATCATCTATGAGAACATTTGCTTCGCCCCGTCGCCCGACTAGGGTGACTATGGTGAAGGCCCCAAGGTTTGTGAATGTGTAGGCGAGGAGGTAGTAGAGTACTCCAGAAGTACCGGCTTCTTTACCCGCAACCATCCCTACGAGAATATATCCTGCATGGGCAATGGACGAGTATGCCAGCATTCGTTTGATATTCTCCTGTACAAGCGCAGCGAGGTTGCCGAGAATCATGGTCACAACGGCCAAACCCCATAGCACTTGCACCCAATTAATCTGCATGGCCGGCAATGCCTCAAAGAATACCCTGATGAATGCCGCGAATGCGGCGGCTTTTACACCCACCGACATGAAACCGGTGATCGGAGCCGGGGCTCCTTCGTACACATCGGGAGTCCACATGTGAAAGGGTACGGCTGCAACTTTGAAGGCGAAACCTACCAGCAGAAGACCCATCCCCACATTGGCCATAGTTGTCACGCCGCTGGTTTGGAAAAATTTCATCATAGCCGGCAAAGACAGCGACCCACATGTCCCATAGAGAAGCGCCGCTCCGTAAAGGAATATGCCGCTGGAGAAAGCCCCCAGGATGAGATACTTGAGGGCAGCTTCACTTGATTTCAAATTCCCCGGAAGTATACCCGTCAAAACGTATATGGAGATTGAGAGCGTTTCAAGGCCGATAAATATTACAAGGATATGTTGACCGGACACCATAAACATCAGCCCTGCGCCTGCAAAAAGGAGGAGCACAAAGTACTCGTATAGCTCGTGACCATCATCGGCCAGGTATCTCACTGACATCAGGATGGTCAATCCTACGGCTATGAGTATCAGGATGTTGAAAAACCATGAAAACGCGTCCAGCGCTATTAATCCCGAGAACGCAGGCTTGTCCATAAATCTTAAGGGACTGTTCGCCCAGAACGCGATCAGAACTCCAACCAGTCCCACCAGTGCTGAAAAGGTGGACGCGCCCTTTCGCAGGAACAAGCCTGCCACCAGGGCGATTAAACCGGCAAGGGTCAGCACGATTGCCGGCAGAATACCTCCAAGATTGATCTCAGGCACTTGGATCATCCAGATTGCTCCTCATACGTATGCTAGTGCGGGGATTTGAAGCTCGCATCATTGATTCTTTTTTTCTGATTCATTTTTTTCTTGTTTATTCGTCACTAAGGCCAAAATGGATCCGCTCTGGAGCTGTGACTTGTTTGCCTTTTCCCGATCCAAAACTGCTGCTCTCTTCTTTTCGACGACTTGAACGAAGTTTTTCAGTGCGGGTTCCATGGGTCGGAGGAACGTGTTCGGGTACACGCCGATCCATACCACAAAGACCAGGATCGGGGTCAGCACCAACACTTCTCGGGGACTC
>JAUPKT010000171.1 GCA_030837305.1 Thermodesulfobacteriota bacterium | reverse complement strand
TGGTTCTCAAGAATTATCCTCTTTCTACCAACTGCAACAGGAAGCTGGCCACAAACCTTCACCCACTGGCATGTGAAGCGGCAACTGCCGCCTATGCCTCATTTCTGTTGGGTGGTGATGGTATCTTTTGGCACTATGTCGACCTCATCCTTGCCCACCAAAACAAACTCGACAACAAGCTATGGCTAAAGTTTGCTCAGGAATTGGGCTTGCCTCAAGAAGCATTCGCTGCACTTATGCGTACAGACTCGCCGGCAACGCAGAAAGTGGAAAGAGACGTTGCACTGGGATTAGATCTCGGATTGGATGCCGCGCCGGTAGTTTTTTTCCTGGGCAAGAAGATGCCTGATGAGGCGGTGGGGTTGGCTTTCATGACGACGCTCGAGGAACTCATAAGGGTCACTCACCCTCAAAACACCGATTTCCGGTTGCGGAAATGACACCCGACGCCTGGGATGCCATTCCAGTTCATGCCCTAGTGTGGTATGTAAGCAACCTGCGAACGCGTCTCAGGCTACCAAGGGAGACACAAGGGGTCCCGCTCAACGCTTAAATGAGATTCGGATACTCGACGATGACACCCAGAGAGCCCTAAAAATACAAAACATGAACGTTGGCAAGTGAATATGAAAAAAGGCCGTATTCTCGTAGTGGATGATCAGGAACAGATTCTGGAGTCTCTGAACGCTATTCTCTCTGACGAAAGTCATGAAGTAATTTGCGCTCGGGATGGTCAAGAGGCACTTCACATTGTCCAGAGTGACGCTCCCGATCTCGTCTTTCTGGATATCTGGATTCCCGGCATCGATGGGCTGCAGACTCTTAAGGCAATCAAACGGATCGATCCCAATTGTGCGGTCGTCATGATGAGTGGACATGGAACCATCGAAACCGCGGTGAAGGCCATAAAGCTTGGCGCCACAGACTACCTCGAAAAACCTCTGAACCTCGAAGATGTCCTTCACCTCGTGGATAAGGCCATAGCCGGCCGTTCACGCTCCAACAAGAATCGTGAGTCCCTTGCTGGGTTCCCCGGATCTATCATCGGAGAGTCCCCCATGGCTACAGGACTGACGGCAGCCCTCGAGGATGCTGCTGCATGCAACCAGAACATATGGTTTGTCGGCGAAAAAGGCACCGGTAAGGAATTCTTGGCACGTCTGCTCCACCACATGGAAGGCAAGGATCGGGACTCTTTAATAAAACTTCGGTGCAGGGATCTTACGGGGGAAAACATCGACGACGTCATGCAGGCATATAAGACTCGCTTAACCCAGGGCCGACACAAGAGAGTAGATTCAGGAACTTTTCTTTTGGTGAGAGTCGACAAACTTGACGGATCCCTTCAGGACCAATTCGCTCAGAGTATCAGTTCTCTGAATAGTATTGACAAGGCGTGGACGGACAGAACAGGTCGGATGAAGCTGCGGATTGTCTGTACGTCGGTTCTGGAACCCAAAGAGCTTACGGAGAGACATGATTTTCCCGCAGTGCTGGCCGATGCGCTTGGGCAGAAAATCATTCGAGTCCCCAGCCTAAGAGATAGAGCCGAGGACATACCTCTCCTTGTACAACATTTTCTCCAGGAGGCTGTCTCTGAATTCGACCGAAACCTCGAGGGGGCGGACGACGAGGCCATGAGATGTCTACGGTCATACTCCTGGCCCGGCAATATCAAAGAACTGAAGATACTCATGGAGCATGTCGTGATGACCGCAGCCGGACCTCTGATTCAGATGCATGACCTTCTCATACCCAAGAACGGTGATTCGGAACTTACTGATGCGGAAGAAGATATGTCCTCAGACGGATCCGTGGTTGCAGAAGAGCTTAAGTCAGTCGTCAGGGTATCCGAAATCCCGGGACTCAGGGGCATCACCGATACTACGGTTGAGTCTCTTTCTAGATCCACCTATCAAAAGACCCTGCGTGGACGCGTGGTCATGTATGGTCAAGGTCTCCACTCGGGGATCAAGACAGGCCTCACAATCTCTCCAATGCCCCCCTCAACAGGAATAGTCTTCGGACAAATTACTTCGGGAGGCACGGTTCCCGCTCTCATATCCCATGTAGAATCGACGGGTTTCAGCACCAGCCTCAAAAGGAATGGATCCCTGGCAAGGACCATAGAGCACCTCATGGCAGTGTTTCACGTGTATGGCCTAACCAACTTGCTGGTCAAGATTTCAGGAGAGGTACCTATAATGGACGGATCGGCCTTGGACTTCTGCGACCTCGTAGAGAATGCGGAAATAATAACCCAGGACGAACCCATTGAACCTATTAAAATAACTGAGGTATTTGAACTACCCCAGGAGGCGGGCAGTACCAAGAGCTTGCGGGTTGAGCCTTCTGATTGTCTGGAGGTCGACTATTATCTCGAGTATCCACCTCCCGTGGGAGTGATGCGTAAAGTCTTCCGATGCGAGACCCCTATCGTATTCAAGAACGAGATAGCACCGGCAAGGACCTTTGGTTTCGTCAAGGATATGCGGATGATGGATGAAATGGGACTCGCCGGAGGAGGTCGATTATCAAATGTCATACTTATGGATGATGAGAAAGTCATCAATCCCCCTCTCAGATTCACCGACGAGTTCGTAAGACATAAGATCCTCGATATAATAGGCGATTTCTATCTCCTGGGCCGTCCCTTTATCGGAAAGATAGTTGCCAGACTTACCGGTCATACGGAAAATATTGCCATGCTCAAAATCATAAGTGAGAAGCTCGGAATCATGTGATGCCATGGGAGCTTTCGGTTTCTTTGATCTGTCTCGCTCGGGTTTTCTCGGGACTTAGTGCAGTCCGCGCACAGTACCACGACAATATGTAGGATCCCAATCCGAGGATCACGTTGGCGCCCTCAAGCTCCGCAAACTGAGCCAGTTCTCCCGGAATGTCGCCTAACGCATGCATGAAATGGAACAGGTCCCAGGCAATCCAAAGGGACCACGTTCCCACCAAGAACAAGACGCTTGCATAATAGGCATGGGCCCACCTGCGTCCATCAAGACTCCTCTGAGACCAGTTATAAGCACGGACCGCCTGTATGAGAGCATAGGGAGTCAAGAGCCTGATGAGTAAACGGGCCACTCCCTGTTCCGAATAGCTTATCCCAAGTGAAACCTCTCTCAACCCAATGCTTAGCACTCCGGAATATGTATGCTGCTGCGTGAGAACAGCGATAGTCAACACAGGTAAGAGGGTGATGGATAACAAAAATATGGCAATCTCACGAAAAACTGTTTTTAGCATCTTGACTGTTGCCGCAAATTGAGAACCGGTTTCTCGGAAGTCTTTGCCGCCGAAAGGAGCCGGGGTTTTTTGTTTGTGAAAAAACGGTGCCTGATGCTACAATAGAAGCATCGCCTCTCTGATTGTTCATAGCACATCTTGCCATATTGTATAAGGAGACGTTCATGGAGAAAATCTGGCTGAAATCATACGCGAAATCAGTGCCTGCTGAGATTGAATTCGAAAAGATAACGCTCCCTGAGGCGTTAACCCGGACGGCAAAGCGTTTTCCCGAGCGACCAGCTCTTTTTTTCCAAGGAACCACCATCACGTTCAGCCGTCTCGATGACATGGTGTCACGTTTCGCGTCGGGGTTGCGCTCCCTAGGCGTAAAGCACGGAGATACGGTCGCGCTCTTGCTCCCGAATCTCGTACAGACGGTTGTTTCCATCTATGGTTCTTTGAGGGCTGGTGCAACCGTGGCTCTCAACAACCCACTCTATACGGACAGAGAGCTTGAGCACCAATACAATGATTCTGGGTCCAAATACCTCGTTTGCCTAGACGTTCTTGTTCCGCGAATGGTGAATCTGAGGAGCAGGACAGGTATTACCAAGATAGTCTCATGTCATATCAGAGATTTTCTCCCATTTCCCCTCAAGCAGCTCTTTCCGTTCGTAAGAAAGGGAATGCATCTCAAGACCCCTTCAGCCCCTGATGTGTATGAGTTCATGGATTTTGTGAAGAAATATCAGCCCATAACCGACCCACATAAACCAGGATGGGATGACACAGCCTTTCTCCTTTACACCGGAGGAACTACGGGCGTCTCCAAAGGTGTTCAGTTAACACAGGGTAACCTTTCCAGCAATGTTCAACAAATACGCGCCTGGTTCCGTGACTTTGAAGACGGTAACGAAATAGTGGTTGGGTGTCTGCCGTTCTTCCACTCCTTCGGAATGACCACGGCCATGAACATGGGCATATTCTTTGGGTACGGAGATGTGCTCATCCCAAAACCTGAGCCAAAGGTCATATTAGAGGCCATAAGCAAATACAAAGCCACTTATTTACCCGCCGTGCCGACTCTCTACAACGGGATGATCAATTTCCCCGACCTGAAAAAATACGACATCAGTTCTCTGAGAGGATGCTTCTCAGGCGGGGCCCCATTGCCCATGGACACAATAAGGAGCTTTGAAAAACTCACGGGTTCACAAATCTGCGAAGGATATGGATTGACCGAAACATCGCCGGTAGCAACGGTGAACCCTTTCGGCGGGAAGACGAAACTCGGCACCATTGGACTACCAATCCCTAATACTCTCGTTAAGCTTGTGGATGTGGACGATTACGACAAGGAAATCGCGACTATTGGGGAACCAGGAGAGCTGTGCGTCAAGGGCCCTCAGGTCATGGCCGGTTACAT
>JAUPKT010000170.1 GCA_030837305.1 Thermodesulfobacteriota bacterium | reverse complement strand
GCGCCACCGTCAAATAGCTTAAGAGGAGGCGTTCAAATGTAAGAAATGGTTTGTCGTAGAAAACCACATAGTCCAATTTCTGAGCCGCGATGCCGCCCTCTTTCAAACAGTATGTTATGGCATTCTTAGGGAACCTCGGATCATGTTTTTTCCTTGTAAACCGTTCCTCCTGAGCGGCCGCAAGGATATTCCCGTCGCGCACCAGACATGCTGCACTGTCATGGTAAAAACAAGAAATGCCTAAGATGTCCATGTTAATCTAAGCTGGGCCAAGTGCAATTGCGAATTTAGGGATTGAGGAATTTGAGAATTGAAAATGCCACAAAAACTACCTCGGAGCGAATGTCAGTTGTCGATTCGGATTCATGGATTCTTAGACGCTTTCAATCGCAATGGTGTGGATCGATGTCAAGAATCAGAGCGATTGCCTCCTTCAAGCGATCAATTTGATCATTTGAAATGCGGCCGATTTTCTGTCCAAACCTCTTATGGCTAATGGCCCTGATTTGAAAACAGTCAATTATGGATTTCTTCTGGAGGCCGTTGTTTGGGTCAGGGTCCAAAGAAACAAAAAATGGGTTTTCCTCCCAGCATGCTTTCCATGCCGTTATGGGTGCGCTGATGGCAAGTTTAAGGTGCTTCTGATGTCCCCCATTCAAAACAACCACCGGGCGCCTTTTCTTAATTTCATCCCCGATGGTTGGATCAAGATTCACCCAGTAGATCTCACCGGTCTTCAAAATCGTCGCCTTCTATGGATTCAAAAAGATCATCATAAGCTGATTTGCCGATCATTTGCATAGCCATGATCCTCTTTAGTTCCCGAAGCCTTTTACGGTCTTCCTTCACTTTGGCGTTAACAGCTTCTCTCATATATTCGCTGAGAGTTCTGTAGCTCAACTCCTTATGGAACTTTTTGATGAATTCATAATTCTCAGGGTCGATCTGGATTTTAGTTTGAATCATCATATTGTATATCCTCCATTTTTCTTATGCTCACCCAATTTGGCACCAATGTCAAGGGTATAAAATTAGGGCATAAAAATGGGGCATAGAAAGGGGGTTGGGCCGGAACCTGTAGACCCCTACGCTTTATCTAATCATTTTGTCCTAAATCATTTTGTGATACCAAATTGTTGCCTCAATCATTTTGACCGAATTCGTGGATTGACGCAACCACCCGTTCTGCAGTACGCCCATCCCACAATTCTATTGGCTGAGTCTCTCCGCGCCGCTTCTCGAGGGCTTTGGAAAATCCCTGTAAAAGATCCCTGGGTCTGCACAGCCTGTTGGTGCCTTGGGAGATGGTGATGGGCCGCTCGGTGTTGGGCCGGAGGGTCAGGCAGGGGATGCCGAGATAGGTGGTTTCCTCCTGAATGCCCCCGGAGTCGGTAATCACCATGCGGCTGTTGAACACCAGATTCATGAAGGGAATGTACCCGAGCGGTTCTGCCACGCGGATTTGCGGCGATGTTCGCAGACGCAATATTTGTCCGGTCTCCTCCAGACATTTTCTCGTCCTCGGATGCACCGGAAAAATGAGCGGCAGCCTTTTCGCCGCCTCACAAAGCCCCGACACAATCTCTCCCAAAACGTCATTCCTATCTACGTTCGCCGGCCGATGCAGCGTGACCAAACCGTACTCCCCCGGCCGCACATCATAAGCTGTATAGGCCTTCTCCTGTTCAATCCGGGGGCGCAGCATCTCCAGCGAGTCGATCATGATATTGCCCACCCGCTGAATCTTCTCTCTGGACACCCCTTCCCGAAGCAGGTTTTCGTCCCCGTCCGGCGATGGGGTCCACAACAGATCTGCCAGGGCATCGGTCACCACCCGGTTGATCTCCTCGGGCATGGTCCGGTCAAAGGATCTTAGACCTGCTTCCAAATGGGCGGTCTTGACGCCCAGCTTCACCGCTGCAAGGGTCGCTGCGACAGTGGAGTTGACATCTCCCACCACTACCACCAGGTCCGGCCGTCGTGCAAGCAGGACCTTCTCATACGAAATCATCACGTTCCCGGTCTGTTCGGCGTGTGTGCCCGAACCGACGCCTAAATGGATATCCGGTTCAGGCAACCCCAGTTCTTGGAAAAAGACATCTGACATATTCAGATCATAGTGCTGGCCGGTATGGACGATAACCGGCTCAGCCCAATCGGTTTCACGGAGTGCATGATACAGCGGCGCAATCTTCATAAAGTTGGGCCTCGCCGCCGCAATAAGGTGTATCTGTTTCATACGTCCAATTCACTCTCTCGTTTACCCATCATTTTGTCCCAAATTATTTTGCCTGTTTGCCCTCAAACCATCTGACTCAAAGAACCCAACAAACTCGACAAACCCAAGCAACCCAACAACCCCCATTATTTTGTCCTCAATTATTTTGCGAATTTTGTTTGACAGCCGCGATCAATTTAGGATATTAACCAATGACTAAATTTAGTCAATGAACGATGAATAAAAATTATCACCGAGAGCATGACCTATGGATATTCGCTTTTCCCCGCACAATACACACCTCGACGATCCCGGCTCATTTGAAATGCGGGACCCGCATCTGAGGCAGCTCCAGCAGCAGCCATTGGTTCACCGCTCACACCTTTTGGAGGAACTGCCGGACGACAAACCCGGGATTTTTACCATCGGCGGCGGACGTCAAATCGGCAAGACAACCCTGATGAAACAATGGATGGCGCTCCTTTTAAAGAACGGGGTGGCGCCGGAGAGGATCGCCTACCTGACCGGCGAACTGATCGACGACCATCATGCCCTGGTGCGGCTGGCAGGTGAGACCCTGAATGCCATGCCTGGCAACAATCTCTGCTATCTTATCCTGGATGAGGTTGCCTATATTCGGGACTGGGACAAAGGCGTCAAATATATGGCCGACGCCGGTATGCTCGAAAGCGTTGGCATGTTCCTGACCGGCTCGGACTTAGCGATCATCAAAGAGGCGCGCATGCGGTTTCCGGGCAGAAGAGGAACCGAAGCGACCGTAGACTTTCACCTTTACCCCCTGAGTTTGTTTGAAACGGTCCGTCTGAAGCAGCGATTCAACCGTGATGAACTGGACATGCTGGTGAACGCCGGGGCCTCAGCAACCCCGGAAATTCTCGATGCGTTGTACGAGGAATTCGAACATTACCTGATTCATGGCGGTTTCCTGACAGCCATGAACGACCTGGCAAAACACAACGCCATCCTGGCCGCCACATTCTCCACATACAGCGATTGGATCCGAGGCGACGCTCTGAAAAGGGGAAAACAGGATCATTACCTGCGCGAAATCCTGCAAGCCATTGTGAAGCGCTATGGCAGCCAGACGACCTGGAATTCCCTTGCCCAAGATCTTTCCATTGATCATCCCAAAACAGTGAGCGAGTATGTGGAGCTTCTTGCAACCATGGACGCCGTATTCGTTCAACCCGCACTCATCGAAGACAAACTCACGGCTGCTCCCAAGAAGGCCCGCAAGCTCATGTTTACAGACCCGTTCATCTTCCATGCGGCGAGGTCGTGGCTGACGCCAGTTGAGGATCCTTACACCCAGCAGGCAGTGCCCTTGATCAATGACCCTGAATGGACGGGCAGGCTGGTGGAAGCATCTCTCGTCACCCATTATCGCCGCTACTACCCCACTTTCTACATCAAAGCCGAAGGCGAGGTGGACCTGGCCTACATTGCCCAAAACCGCTTTTGGCCTGTGGAAGTTAAATGGACAGGACAAATCCGGCCAAAGGACCTCAAACAAATCGCAAAATACAGCAATGGCCGGATATTGACCAAATCCAGGCAATCCGGCCACATCCTGGGAATCCCCACAGACCCGCTCCCCATCGCCATGCTCCGCCTCGGCGTCCAGATTTCAGTGCGTTGACAGGATCAGCAGGATTGACTGGAAATTATTTTGACCTCAATTATTTTGCCGATTCTATCCAGACGCCCGAGAAACACGAACTGCTGTTCGATATCCGAGTTCCAGCAAGGATCTCTCACAGTCCTCCCAAGTCAGCCCAAAGGCGCGGACATCCGCCACCCCGATCCGAGCTACAATATCCTGTACTTTTTCCCAGTCGTTGCCGACAAAATCTCCATCCAACATCGCCTGCTCAGCCCAATCAAACCAACTCCGCAAGAGACACTCGATGATCAAAATAGTCC
>JAUPKT010000169.1 GCA_030837305.1 Thermodesulfobacteriota bacterium | reverse complement strand
GCTTTTCACTGAGCGCCGGCATGAGGCATCTCATCACGTCTGATGCCCTGGTAGGGTTTTACGCATTTCATGATTGGACACGATCTCGACGCCTGAAGGGGGACTTCCTCCGTCAAGCAGGCATGGGATTGGAACTGTCTTGGTTGCCCGGATACCACTCCGACCTGTCTTTCCGAATCAATACGTATTTCCCCGTGAATGAGCGTCGCAGCCTTTCCCAGGACCGTAGCCTCATGATCGAGGAATCGTTACCCATCGGAAGTGACGCTTCGGTTTCCCTTCTCCTTCCTGCGATGACGAATCTGCTTGATTTCAGAGTTACCGCCCAGGCCCATTCCTACGCCGGCCAGAGTACTGATGCGAGAGGTTACCGATTTGGCCTGTCAGCCAACACGAGAAACGGCGTCTGTTTTGCCTCCCTGGCGCAAAGCTATGATCGGTTGAGCGGAGATTCTTTCAGGATAGACGGATCCATCAACTTGGTCTTCGACTGGATGGCCTTGGCCGGTGGGCAAAATCCCTTCTCAGCCCCCTTCAAGGTATCCCCAAACAGATACGACAGAAGAGTTGCCGATGCCTTATACGAAAAGGTCGTGAGGCGATACGATCTCCCGACCGATCGCCGAGAACGGCAAATAGCACTGGCCGCAGTCGTGGTTGGGGACGCGGTGTCCTTTCATGGCAGTTTTCCCGAATTCCCCAACTCCCGTGTGACGGTTCAGGTCTCCCAGAGCCCCTGGAGAGATTACACAGACCTTGTAACAGACGGGAAGGGTACGTATCGGGGCAAACTAACCCTGCCTCCCGGTCAATACCGCTTGAGAATGGTTCACAAGGCATCAGGCATCATCTCTGAGGAACAAGTCGTACTGGTTCGAAATTCCGGGCAATAAGAAGCTACCGCCCCCCATACCATTCCCCCTCTATATCCCCGCCAGGTTCACCGTGAAAAAGGAGAAGTCTCGCAATGACAGAAACGTCACATATTTCTCCTATACTGACCGCCTGCCTTAAATAATGTGTCGGAAATCTGTCCCAGACTGCAGTATTTCACGGTCTCCATCAATTCTTCGAAGATGTTCCCGTTGGATACCACGACATTGAAAAGTCGCTCTAGAGCCTTGGGCGACTCTTCCTTATGGCGTTCCTTGAACTCGTGCAGCCTGAGCAACTGAGACTGTTTTTCTTCCTCGGTTCCGCGAGCCAGCTCCAAAGCACACTTTTCCAAATAGTCCGGCCCTTCACGCAGGAACGTGTTCACCCCTATTATTGGATAAGCCCCTGTGCTCTTGAGAGTTTCATAGTACAGTGATTCATCCTGAATTTTCGTGCGCTGATAGCCCGTCTCCATCGCGCCCAATACACCCCCGCGCTGGGAAATGCGGTCAAATTCCATCAGGACCGCCTCTTCCACAAGATCGGTCAACGCCTCAATGATGAAGCTCCCTTGGTTTACATTATCCACCCGGGATATGCCCCATTCCTTGTTGATAATGAGCTGAATGGCAAGGGCGCGGCGCACGGATTCTTCAGACGGGGTTGTAATGGCTTCGTCGTACGAATTCGTATGGAGAGAGTTGCAGTTGTCATAAATGGCTATGAGTGCTTGCAGAGTCGTACGAATATCATTGAACTGTATTTCTTGTGCATGAAGGGACCGACCGCTCGTTTGAATATGGTATTTTAGCTTCTGAGACCTTTCATTTGCCCTATATTTGTCGCGCATGGCCACTGCCCATATTCGACGCGCAACCCTGCCGATGACTGAATACTCAGGCTCAAGACCGTTGGAGAAGAAAAAGGAGAGATTGGGAGCGAAATCATCTATGCGCATACCCCTTGCCAAGTAATACTCCACGTACGTGAAACCATTGGCCATGGTGAAGGCCAACTGCGTGATGGGATTGGCCCCTGCCTCCGCAATGTGATAGCCGCTTATGGATACTGAATAAAAATTCACAATATCATTCTTAATAAAGTATTCCTGTATATCCCCCATGATCTTGAGTGAAAAGTCTATGGAGAACAAACAGGTGTTTTGTCCCTGATCCTCCTTGAGAATGTCCGCCTGTACCGTACCACGAACGTTTCTCAGTACCTCTGACTTGATGAAAGCTGCTTGCTCGCGAGAGGGTTCGATCCCATTTTCGCGGCGAAAACTATCCAGTTTTTGGTCAATGGCCGCATTGAAAAACATAGCCAGCATCATGGGAGCAGGTCCATTAATGGTCATGGAAACCGAATTATTGGGAGCCGAGAGATCAAAGCCGGCATAGAGTTCTTTCACATCATCCACCGTACAGATGGAAACCCCGGAGGTTCCAATCTTACCGTAAATGTCGGGACGAGGCTCAGGGTCCCTGCCGTAAAGAGTGACGCTGTCAAATGCCGTAGACAGTCGCTTGGCAACGCTGTTTTCAGAAAGATACCGGAATCGCCGGTTTGTACGAAACGCGTCCCCCTCACCGGCAAACATCCTCGTGGGGTCTTCGTCTTGGCGCTTGAAGGGAAAAACCCCTGCGGTGAACGGAAACATGCCGGGAAGATTCTCCCTCCATCGCCACCAGAGAATCTCTCCTGGGTCAACATACTGGGGAAGCGCGACACGTGGTATGTGAATACCGCTCAGAGTCTTTGACTTCAGTTTCGTGGGGATATTTCTTCCTCTCACCGTGAAGACATACTCTTCGCCACTGTATGCCTCTTTGATGTCTTGCCACTCTCCAACGAGTGATAAAGCCCACGGATCGAGACTCTTCTCGATTTCGTCCTGCAATTTCCTGATCTCTTTGACCGCCTCAGACTCTTCGGAAACACCTGCATTGGTCAAAGCCAAGCTCG